>JAWCGL010000107.1:0-4608 GCA_038857155.1 Bathyarchaeia archaeon | reverse complement strand
AAGCATAAGGTATACGCCTAAACCTCTTCCCCCGATCCACTTCTTCAAAGCATCTTCTGGCGGAGATTCGTATCGAATGCTACAGTTCCATAGATCAACCCTTAAAACTCTGCCAGTATACCCTCCCGGAGGCATACCTATAGTCTCCGTATGAATGTTACCTAGTTTAAGTTAAATAAAACTTACTACGCTATCAAAATTTGGTGGGTATGGTTAGGATAACGCTTGATGAATGGGTAGTAAAACTTGATGAAAAGGCGCATCCTAGATCCATGATGGTTGAGGTTACGACACGATGCAATTTCTCATGTACGCACTGTTTTAGATTCAGTCTACATGGCAGGCTACGGTTAGGTGATATGAGTAGAGCTACGTATAGGAGAGTTGTAGATGAAGCTTCGATGATCGGTATAAAAAGGCTTATCATATCAGGTTGGGGTGAACCTATGGTTCATCCAGATATCTTATGGATGGTGGAGGAGGCTAAATCTAATGGGTTGGAGGTTAACCTGAATACCAACGGCTACTTGATAGAAGGTTATGCAGATAGTCTATGGAAGTTAGGGCTCGATGAACTTACGGTAAGTATAGATTCACCTGACCCACTACTATACGAAGAGATCAGATCAGGAGGAGACCTTAAATCTGTATCTAAAGGTTTAGAGAGGATCAAGCTACTCAAACTAGAGAATCTATCGGCTAAACCTAAAGTAAATATACATTTCACACTTTCCTCTATGAATAGTCATCTAGTAGAATCTATGCTAGGGTATGCTAGCCATATCGGAGCATGCAGCCTCGTGGTAAGCAACTATATCGCTATAAATAAGGAGGATGAAGCGTTCAGCTTGATAGGTAAGCTATGGGATAAAGAATTGTTTGTGAAGCTAGGCTACATAGCTTTCAACGTAAACGTTAACGTCATCAAGCCATGTATGGATGTATCTACCCAGGTTAGATGCCCATTCATAGAGAGTAGGGCTTTATATGTTAGGTGGGATGGAACGATAGCTCCATGCATAAATTACGCTCATCCGTGGACGCCTACCGTGAAAGGTATTCAACGACAGATAGAACCTATAACATTTGGGGATCTCAAGATAGACGGTTTAAGATCCATATGGATGAATGAAGATTATGCTAAGTTTAGATTTAAAGTTAAGACTTGGAGGTTTCCGTCATGTCTAGATTGCGATCTTAGAAACTACTGCAGTTACACGTTAACGAATGAATCTGATTGTTGGGGTAATACGATTACATGCAGCCACTGTCCCTATGCTAGGAGGATAACCTACTGCCCTGTATAGAGCCGGATAGCTAGGTTTAATTAGCTAAAGGGAGAGATGTCATCCCCTTGAAGGTGTGAGCTTTGAGGTTTATATTCGGTGTGGATTATTATCCTGAGCATTGGCCTAGAAGTAGGTGGGATATAGATGCCGAGCTGATGGCTGAACTACTTTTTAACGTGGTACGTTTAGCGGAATTCTCTTGGAGTAGGATAGAGCCTAGGGATGGTGTATACGATTTCGGATGGCTCGATGAAGCTATAGATATACTCGCCAGGAAGGGTATGAAAGCTGTATTAGGTACACCGACTGCAGCTCCTCCACCATGGCTTGTGAGTGAGCATCCGGATATCCTACGTATCGATCCTAACGGTGTTAGAAGCCCTGCTGGAACTAGACGAAACTACTGCCCGAATAACCCCAACTATATCATGTACACTAGGAGGATAGTCGAAAGGATGGCTTCTCACTATAAGGATAATCCCTATGTCATCGGCTGGCAGATCGATAACGAGTTCGGGATAGATCCATGCTACTGCTATAATTGTGTAGAAGCCTTTAGGAGCTGGTTGAAGGAGAAGTATAGGGATATAGGGATGCTGAATAGATCCTGGGGATCTGTATTCTGGAGTCAAGAGTATGCTGATTGGAGCGAAGTACAACCGCCTAAAATGCCCTTAGATATGCAGAATCCTAGCTTATGTCTCGATTGGCATAGATTCATGAGCGATTCATGGATAAACTATCAGAAGATACAGATCGATATTATCCGAAGGATAGCGCCGCATCACATAGTTACGCATAACCTTATGGGGCTATATAAGGAGTTAGACTATTTCAAGCTAGCCGAACCGTTAGATATCGTCTCGTTCGATTACTACCCTAAACGTAGTTTGATTATCGATTATGCGAGAGGAGCTATGGCTCATGATGTCATGCGTAGTTTGAAGAAGAAGGGTTACTGGGTTATGGAGCTGCAGAGCGGAGCTATAAAGACCTCTATGGCTCCTACACCTAGACCTGGTGAGATAAGGCTTTGGACGTTTCAATCGATAGCAAGAGGTGCTGATGGAATACTATACTTCAGATGGAGATCCTGTAGGTTTGGAGCTGAGGAGTATTGGCATGGCATCCTAGATCATGATGGCATTCCCAGAAGAAGATTCTTCGAGGTTAAAAAGACTTCAGAAGATCTTAGAAGGGTAGCTCCCTACGTAGAGGGGACTAGTGTTAAGCCTGAGATAGCCTTCACCTTGGTTTATGATAGCATATGGGCTTGGGATCTAGAGTTAACGTACGGTGGGAGGGGTTACTACGGTTTAAGCTCTTGGGATCCAGCTCTAGACTTCTATAGAGCGTTATACTCTAGGAATCTACCAGTAGATTTCGTCGACACTTCTAGGGAGGATATATCTAGGTATAAGGTGGTTTTCGCATTTTCGCTTATCTTGATGGATGAACGTATAGAGGATAGTTTGAGGACGTACGTCGAGAATGGTGGTGTACTGATAGCGACGCCTAGAACCGGAGTGAAGAATTGGAATAACGTCATAGTAGATTCTACGTTACCTGGCGGTCTATCCGATGTATTCGGCATATATGTAGAGGAGTATACCGGTCTACCGGATGATAGTCGGGTGTGCATCGAGATGGATGAAGCCATATTTGGTAGAAAGATAGAAGGATCGGGTAGATGCTGGGCTGAAATGCTATCGCCTAGAGAAGCTGATGCTATCGCATATTATAGGACTGGTATATATGAGGGTAGACCAGCTATAACTATGAATAGGTATGGTAAGGGTATCGCTATATATGTCGGGTCATTCCTAGACACATGCAGCTATATACCTTTCACGGATTGGCTGATTAGAACGGTAGGTATAGAGCCTATCCTACCCCCGTTAGATGGAGTCGAGGTTGTCGAGAGGATAAGCTCCGATGGTAGGGTGGTATTCATGTTAAACTATAGCGAAACCTCGACTCCTATACATCTAGTAGGGGAGCATCTAGATATCCTCACTGGAGAAAAGGTTCGAGGAAGGATAGAGGTTAACGGGTTAGATGTTAAAGTGTTTAAACCGTTAGGTTAGGCTCAGTCAACTCTCCATGTATACTACCCCTCCTCTAGCACTACGACCGTATCTATAGGATCTAGAGGTTTCTCAGGTAATTCCACCACTAGATCTCTCCCACTCCATCTATAGGTTAATCCTCCATATCCTCGATCTACTAGGAAGTATGCCTCCCTAGGTTTAATCCTACCTTCTACATCGAATATCCTAAGCTCCCTATCCCAAGGCCATCCAAATACATGTATGTAAAGTTTACCAGGTTTGTATGTACATCTATATGGTGCATCTGTAGGCGTATCGAATGGAGCTGATCCTGAGCCATAGATACTCTCCCCGTTCTTTCTAAGCCATCTACCGACTTCGAGTAGTATATCCACCGATGGTTTAGGTATCTCGCCCTCGGCTGTAGGACCTACGTTAAGCAGCAGGTTCCCACCTTTACTTACAACCTCTACGAGTATCTGTATAACTCTACCAGGAGATTTCCAGTTATGATCATAGCTTTTATAGCCCCACGTATCGTTAAGCGTCATCGGAACCTCCCAATCGTCGTCTACCCTCCTATCAGGTATCTGGTTATCCCCCATCGATATATAGTCGGCTAACCCTCTAGATGGGATGGTAGGTCTACCTATCCTCCCACCTATACGTCCACTTATAATAGTATCAGGAGATAGTCTACGAACTAGATCTCTAAGCTCACATGCAAGCTCAGGTATAGGCGTAGTTATATCGAACCATAAGACTGCTACAGGCCTATAGTTTTCTAGAAGTTCTTCAACCTGCGGCTCTACATACTCCCTGAAATACTTAGTAAAATTCTGCTTCGATAAATCGTAATCCCAGTCGTTACCCATACCATCAGGGTGATGCCAATCCAACGTCTGGGAATAGTAGAATCCAAGCTTCACCCCCTCCATCCTGCATGCCTCTGCAAGCTCTCCGAGCGGATCTCTCCCAAACGGCGTCCTCCTAACGATATTATAATCCGTATACTTCGTATCGAACATACAGAACCCATCATGATGTTTAGCCGTTATAACGATGTACTTCATACCTGCATCCTTAGCTATACGAACCCACTCTCTTGCGTTAAACTTTGTAGGATTAAACCTTTCAGCAAGCTTCTCATACTCCCCTACAGGTATCCTAGCATTATACATTATCCATTCGCCTATACCAGGTATACATCTACCCCTCCATACACCGGCAGGTATAGCGTATAAACCCCAATGTATGAACATACCGAA
>JAWCGL010000106.1:0-4638 GCA_038857155.1 Bathyarchaeia archaeon | reverse complement strand
TATGCTTCTCCTGCTTCACGGTCATACATGAGGCAGGGTACGATGAGCGTACCTACCGGATGATGAAGGAGGCGTTAACCCATATAGCCGAGACGAATAGAGGTAACTATATGAAGCTCCATGCGAAAGCCTTAGTAGAAACGACTGAAAGACTGGAGAGCAGGATAAAATTGATAGTTAACTTCATCTCGATAGTAATTCCTAGTAGGCTTACATACACTACGCTCACCACTATCCGCTCAGATCTAAGGAGTCATCTAGGTTCTAGAGATCCTTGGATAACGTAGCCGAGTCTAGATAACTCCATAAGGTCGGTATCCATATGCCCTCATCTAGGCTGGGGATAGCGATAATTATAGTGTTTCTAGAAGCATTTCTAACATGGAGGTAGATATACCTATTTCGGAGAGCTATTAGGAGGATACCCCCCTATAACTTCTCGATGGATGTATAGCTCATCGGTTATCCTTAATACATGGTTAGATGGTGAGGATATGATCTCGGTTCTCGTAGAAGTTCTGGTTTAGCTATGGGGCTAACTACTAAAGCCTCTTGATATCAGGGTCGCAGGCTTCCCCCTCCAACCTAGATACGAATGGGTGGAGTTCGCCGTGGCTCTTAAGCTCTAACCCCCTGCTAGCCGTTAGAGCTTTAACTATCTGGGGGCTGAACCCTAAAACTTCTAAAAAGCTTGGATGTAATAGCCCCTCGCTAGGAGCTCCTCACCCTCCCTAAGATACTTCTCGTAGGTGGAGAGCTACGATACAGGTAGAGAGTCGTTCAGCAGTCTCCTAGCAGGCTTCGCTGGTAGGCATATCTTTAAACGTTACGTGCGTATATCCTATGAACGTTGTGGTGGGGGTTGGAATCGTTGAAGCTGCTGGGGAGGATCGAGGATCAAGCTGGTCTTATCAGGGATCTAGTCGCTGAGCTTAGATCTGAATCTAGCTATAGGGGTGTCGAGAGGCTTATCTAGCTTACGATCCAAGCTCTACTAGACCTAGGCTTGATGGCGATCTCTGCTCTAGGAGGTAGGAGGCCTACTAGGTATTCTGAGGTTGGCGGTATCCTTATGGAGCTCGGTATAGTGGATAGCGAGGCGGCTGAGCTGGTGAAGGGTGTGGCTGGGTTGAGGGATATACTCGTCCATGCCTATACTGCTGTCGATCGTAGTAGGGTAGCGGATTTTGCCGTTAGACTCGTGGTAGATGCTCCTGGGATTGCAGAAAGGGTAGTCGAGGCTATCAGGTCGAGCTCGATAGATCCACTCGATGAGCTTCCTGAAGCCGTTAAATCGATTATCGTAAGGCTTTCAGAGGTGTTGAAGGGTAGGGTTAGAGCCGCCTTCTTATTCGGCGGCTTCGTGAAAGGCTACAGTGTTAAAGGTGATTACGATTTAGCTGTTCTAATATCTAGGGATTGCAGTCTCTTAGAGCTTGGGCTTATCCAAGTCGATGTAGCAGAGGCTTTAGGCGTAGGTGAGGATCTAGTAGACCTCCTATGCCTAAACTGGGCTCCTCCGAAGCTGATCTTAGAAGACCTAGAAGGATTACCTATAGTAGTCGAAGATCCTGTTGAGATTCTAGAGCTTAAGGTGAGATCTGTCGTAGAGCTTATAGATATAGAGGAGGGGTTGAGCCGTATACGATGATAGCCCTCCTCGTAGGCTGAGGATTTTATGGAGGCCTCTCAGGAATCTAAGCGTATACCCAGATGTGGATCTACAGCTCAGGCTTCAGTAGAGATACTAGATAGGTGGCCGTGGAGGTTAGGGAGATTTAAGCTTACTATCCGGGTTAGGTGATGATTCGTGGGAGAGTATAGTCGTGATCCGCTCGATGATAGGTTATGATAGGTTTCCGGTTAGTTTGAAGCATCTATCTATTATCCACATAACCTTACGTGCTAGCTCTAACGGAACCGGTGGCGGTGCTCCGTATCGTATGGTTTCGTATAGCTTCCTATAGAAGGCTGTACCGCTGGATCCAGGCTCCTCTCCTATATGATGCTCCTCCTCCCTCCATGGTATTTCCTCACGGTTGTAGCTACGATCTGGTGTCGGTTCTACCTCGACTTGTCTAGGTGGTAGTTCTCTAGGATCGAAATACTTACATCTGATGATAGCGGGGTCTCCTATCAGCCCTCCCTGTGTACCTATAACCAGCCACTTATGCTGCGGGTATGCGCATGCTCTCGTAACCTCTATATCTACTAGGGGTGAACCTCCTGCTTTCAGTACTAGTTTTACATGGTCTTCAGCATCCCCTAGCGTTAATGCTCTCCTTAGATCGCAGAGTAATTCGATCTCTCCATCGCCTATCATCTGTAGTGCCTGGGCTATTAGGTGTACGCCGTTATTTCTAAGCTCCCCTCCGCCAAACCTTCTAAGGGTCTGCCAATCCCAACGCCTACCGAATGTATGGCTATAGATCTTAACCATCAGTATCCTTCCGAGTTTACCAGACTGGATGATCTCCATAACCTTAAGGTAGTCTGGAGCGAATAGGCTGTTATGGAATACTGTTAGGAGCCTGCCAGCCCTACGGGAGGCATCTATCATAGCATCGGCTTCTGATAGGTTTGAAGCCATAGGCTTCTCGCATACCGCATCCTTACCGGATTCTAGAGCCGCTATGGTATGGGGTGCATGTAGATAGCTAGGGGTAGCTACGACTATAAGCTCGACATCATCATCTCCAACCAAGCTATCGAAATCCTCGTACGTACGACAGCCGAATCTAGCGTAAGCCTCCATCCTCCTATCCTCCAGAGGATCGCATACAGCTACAACCCTATACATACCAGGTAGCTCTTCGAATATCCGTGCATGAATATTCCAGCCACTCCTACCTAGACCGTCTATCCCTACCCTGATCGGTCGTTCACCCAAACAGATCACCTTCAGGATAGATCCGTGAATAATCGGTTAAAGATTTTACCTTAGATAGATATAGATGGACTAATATATAACATCATGGATGATCTATGGAGGGGGGTATGGAGAAATACTATGGAAAAACCTAGGGGGGAGGGGGGTAAGCTTACGAGATAGAGACAAGCCTAGCTGCAACTTAGATCCCTAAGATCCAGAGACTTTAACCATCGAGAAACCTTCTACACTTAAGAGAAGGATATATGGGAACATCGTAAAAGTCGGTAAAGTATATATTCGACTGTGGTAAGCCTTACATCATGAGGTATGTCTGAAGCTGATTCTCAGAGTAAGGTTTACGTAGGCTACGTGAAACCTCAAGTTTTAGATACATGTTCAAAGATAGGTGGGAGGATATTCGTAGGTAGGATTACGTTTAGGAGTTTCGGCCGTGTAGGTAGGATTAAGGTGCTTCTAGATGGCTGTAAGACTGAAACTTAAGATCAGCGTAGCTTCCAGATCTATCGAAGCTATATCCCTCCTCAATAGTGGCTACGAAGCACCGACACCCCAACTACTCATCCCGATAGATCTAGCTATCAAACTCGACCTCTGGCCGCCTCAAACCGCATCAGAAGTTATCCTAGAAACCGCTGGTGGGCCTCTAAGAGCTTGGTTCTATCCTAGATCGGCGAAAGTAAATATTCTAACGGAGGATGTTAGATCGAAGGAGGCTCTGACCGATATAGTAGTCTCCCCCCTACCGACTGAGCCTTTAATCAACGATAAACTCGCAGATGAATTAGAGATAGCCGTCGAATCGTTTGGAAGAGGGCTATGGAGATTCACATGGGAACCTAAAGAGAAGCTGAGGAGGAGCGAATAGAGAAGGTTTGTCTACCGATCCCCTACCCTCCGATGTTCTAAGTAGACTCCCCCACCAGGTATGCTTCCTTCCGATATGCACTTCTAACGCCAGGCTCATATCTACTATATCCGAATCCGGCCTTCAGATGTAAGTTAGGGATATAATACTGGTTCTCGATTATGTAACGGGTAATCGAGGGGGCATCCTAAACACCGTAATGATGGATCAGCCTAGAGCTCATATGATATCTGACGCTTCATTAATTCGCTATGGACTCTATATAGATTTTCGTAAATGAAGATCGCATGTATTATAGATGACAGCTTTGAGCGTCGTAAGCTTTCTAATCGATGGGGGTCTTAAGGAGAGGATGGATATGATTAAACATTTTAATCGGAACGAGGGTTGTTAGGAGAGCTATCCTAGAGGATATTAGGAGATGGAGGGAACGAAGATAGTTATAGATACATATATAGCCGCTAAATGGTTTGTAGAGGAGTATAGCGGCTTAGCTTTTTGGCTTTAAAGCTACTGGATGTGCATACAGATGGGTTGGTGGATCTAGCTGCACCATCCCTACTACCATACGGAGTTCTAAATGCGATAAGATATTCTAGGTCGTTCGCTATAGATGAGATGAAATCTATAGCGAATGCTCTCGATGATCTACAGATACAGTTATACGATCTGGGGGTATCACATCTATAATAGTCGAATCAACTATCGATAGAGGTGTTACTATCTATGATGCTGCGTATACAGCGTTAGCCGATCTGATAGTGGCGGCCATGTATGCTGCTGATGGAAGATTGCTAAGGTAGCGTATAGAAGGGTGGGCATCGTATGGAGGCTGGAGGTGTATTTTGAGCGGGGGATCCTAGAGAGTTCTCTAAATCTT
>JAWCGL010000105.1:0-4668 GCA_038857155.1 Bathyarchaeia archaeon | reverse complement strand
TATAAAGCGATATATATTGCCATATAACTGAGTTGGAGAACCTCGCCTTTACGCTGAGAGTTGCTCTTACAGGGCCAGATTCTATAAGCGATATTTCGGCTTCTCTAACCCTGCCCTCCTCACATCTATACGTGGATACCCCGTGACCCCAGGTATCGCTTTCATCCCTTAAAACTATAGGTGAACCTCCACATCCTTTTAATGTGTTTATACCGATCCTTTTGTCGTATAGCATTTCAATCCCGCCATTCTCCGGGTTCACCTCTACCGCAAAATAATCGTTCTCAATCCTTGTACCTGACACCTCCAATACGCCTTCATACCTATATTTACCCGCTTCGCATATATCGGTGAACCTATACGATTTATAGCCTAGAGCAGGTACATCTGCTATAAAGAGTATCCTCTTACGACCTGCGATCGAAGATGGCTGCACCTCTTGTATCGGGACAGGGTTACCGTTATCTGGATCTAGGATCGCATAATCTCCAGGCCAAGGCTCTATCTCCACCGGGAATCTAGTATGTATACAGGTAGGATTGAACACTATGAGATACTGTCCATCCCTCGTATCTACCATAGAGGATATTTTCTGTACTGCTAGGTTGATGGATTCATAGGCTATATTTATGGATTCACCGTACATATTCTGTATATCCCGGTACGCCTCCGGAATACACGTTCCAGCTAGCGAATCATGGAACTGGCAGAAGAGGGTAAGCATCCACCCCCTCTTAAGCTTATCCCTAGGATAACTGAGACCAGCTGTTAGATAGGCTAGTACAGATAGGTTCTCTGCAGCTATGAGGCTATACTCAGCCCTCCTATTCAACGCTTTAACTTCCGAGAGTAGAGAGTAGCATCCGACTGCGTGATGCTGTAACTCATCTTTGACGATCGGAATTTCTAATCCGATCTCCAGAATACGTTTGAAAAACTCTTCTGGACTAGCAAATCTAATCGAATGCCCTTTAATCTTATCTGCGAGCTTTTCTATAGTCTTCATATCTTCATATATCGGTCCGCCTCCATGATCCCCTTTACCGAATAGTATGAGGATGACTGGTAAGGGTGGATTCAACGATAATCTCTCCAATCTCTCCGTAAGATGGTTGCCGTATAATGCATAGCTTATAGGATGCCTATAAGCTAGAACCCTACTGCCATCAGGCGATTCCCAGAAGAATATAGGTGGAAGGTTTTTCTCATGGCTGCTAGGCCTCATGAAGATATAGTACTTATAACCAGATTTCCTGAGGATTTGAGGGAGTGAAGCGTTATGTCCGAAGCTGTCTATATTATAGCCGACTACTGTATCAATTCCTAGTTTCTCCTTATAATAGCTTTTACCGTATAGAGTTTGACGCACATAGGACTCTCCGCATGGGATGTTGCTGTCAGGTTCGACAACCCATCCACCAACCGGAATCCACCTACCTTCCTCTACAAATTTCTTAACTTTCTTGAATAGTTGAGGTTCGCATTCTTCAAGCCATCTATACATGATGGATGAGGAGAAAACGAACGTCAAAGAGGGATACTTCTCCATAAGCTCTATTATTCGTCTAACTGTACATCTTACAGTCCAGTACCCTTCAAGCCATCTCCAAAGCCATACCGGATCTATATGTGCATTACCAGCTAATATAAATTCCACCAAGCCTAATGTATAGTCTGTAAGCTATCGCGATTATAAAGATAGCTGTGATTTATGATGTTAAAGCTTAGCAACATAAAGTCGGTAGTAAGTTATTTATAGAGGCTATCTTAGCATATTAGATTGATGGATAATAATCTTCGAGTAGTATTATTGGATAGCGATCTAGAAGAAGTATTCTTTAGATTAGTTGAAAAAGATCCGTTAGATTACCTATTCTTCGTGAAGGGTTGGATGTATGATAAGGCTAATACAGAGGTATACTTAGCTCTAGGCGATGATGATATTAAAGGTTCTATGCTCATCTACAAACGTGGGATTATCCATCTTAGAGGAGAGAGTGATGCTATACACAAGCTTATGGAGAAGCTCGATGTCGATCAAGTGATAGAAGGATTGATATATCAAGAACACCTACCTATATTTTCTTCGAAATATAGTTTAGATTCTATCCATATGATGAATATGATGCTGCTTTTAAAAGGAGAAGAGAAACTTCATATCGTTCATAATGTTCTTCCACTAGAATCAGAATATGCAAAGGAAATAGCTGATTTGATGAGAAATATAAAACCAGATTGGTGGGGATATATCACTCCTGAAACTATCTCTAATAGCATAGCTAAAGGTGCGTTATGGTTTGGCGTGAAAGCTAATGGAAGAATAGTTTCGGTAACCTCTGGGAAGATACTATTTAAGCTAGGAAGATACGTTTTGGCTCATGTAGGAATAGTAGCTACCCATGAGCGGTATAGGAGGATGGGCTATGCCACCTCAACTCTATCTAAACTTCTTGAAAAACTTTTAGTAAACGCCAATATAGTATCGATATATGTATTAGCAGATAATTATCCTGCAATAAAGTTGTATGAGAAGTTAGGTTTTAAACATTATAGGAGTTATCTCTTTGTAAAAGCTAAAAGAAAATAAATACTGAATATAAATTAATCTGGTATAAATACATATTGTAGAATACTCTTCAAATCTATAGATGTAGTATAATCATGATCTAGAAATCTAACCTTTCGCAACAGCTATAGGTAGTAGACGAGCAACCTTACGTGCTATACCCACGTTATGGCTTACTTCGACTACCCTATCTACATCTTTATATGCTTCAGGAGCCTCCTCGCTTACTACAGCCATACTCTCAGCACGTATGATTATACCTTGTCTCTCCAGCTTTCTAACGATTTCGCTGCTTGGATACCTCTTCTTAGCTGCTTCTCTGCTTAAAACTCGACCAGCACCGTGAGCGGTGGATCCGAAGCTTATCTCCATAGCTTTTGGATCACCTACTAGAACCCATGATGCTGTACCCATACTCCCAGGTATAAGTACAGGCTGACCTACATCTCTATACTCTGCTGGTACATCTGGATGCCCTGCTGGGAATGCTCTAGTAGCACCCTTCCTATGTACAAAAACTTTAACTCTCCTTCCATCGACTGTATGCTCCTCGATTTTAGCTATATTGTGAGCTACATCGTATACTAGATGCATACCTAGATCCTCAGGATCCCTTCTAAGTATATCTTTAAAAGCCTCCCTTACCCAATGAGTTATAAGCTGTCTATTCACCCATGCAAAGTTGCATGCACAGGACATAGCTGCGAAGTAGTCTTCAAGCTCTCGGCTTCTAGCAGGTGCGCATGCAAGCTCACGATCCGGTAGCTTCAAACCATATCTATGCACAGCTCTCTCCATAACCCTGAGATAATCGCTACATATCTGATGACCATACCCCCTGCTACCAGTGTGAACTAGCACCATTATCTGCTTCTCTCTATCTATACCGAATCTACGTGCAATCTTTTCATCATAGATTTTATCGACAACATCTATCTCTAGGAAATGATTCCCGCTTCCAAGGCTACCTATCTGACCTACGCCTCTCTGTTTAGCGGTAGAAGATACCTTAGTGGGATCAGCTAGTTTCATACACCCCTCCTCTTCGCATCTCTCAGCATCCTCAGACCATCCATAACCAGCCTTTATAGCCCATGCTACACCCTCTGATACAGCTCTATCAAGCTCGCTTTGGTTAACTCTTATCCTACCTTTACTCCCCAACCCTGATGGTACGTAATGGAAGATTAGATCTATCAGTTTACCCAGTACAGGCTTGATATTATCTACATCTAGCTCAGTTCTAATCAGTCGTACGCCGCAGTTTATATCGTATCCGACGCCTCCAGGGCTTAGAACGCCATCCTCATAATCTGTAGCAGCTACACCCCCTATAGGGAAGCCATAGCCTTCATGCCCATCAGGCATGGTTAAGGACCATTTATAGATGCCTGGGAGATAAGCTACGTTTGCACACTGTATAAGAGTCATATCGCTCTTCATCTTCTCTAATAGGACCTCGTCAGCATATATTCTGCATGGTACACGCATACCCGGCTTAAAATCCCTAGGTATCTCCCATATGTATTCTTCTACCCTTCTGAGAGGGACATGGGACGACATATCTTCAAACCTATGTTGGATAAAAAGTAACGCTGGCTTATAAATGTCATTCAAAGCTATAGGTATGGCGGGGTAAAAGCTTAGATAGACCATGTAGAATTCTACTAGGATCTTAAGCTAGAGCTATGTATATATTGTTCATAGGGACTGCTGGTTCGGGTAAATCTAGTCTTACACACTCATTCGGATCATGGCTGGAGAGAGAGGTTGAAGCAAGTGTTGGCTACGTAAACTTAGATCCTGGATGCATACATACACCATTCAAACCTGACTTCGATATTAGAAGCTTATTCACTGTGGATGATCTGATGAGGAGAGAAAAGCTTGGACCTAACGGAGCGATTATAAGAGCGGCTGAGCTTATGAAGGAATATAGCAGTATAATAGCTCTAGAAATCTCTAGGATAGGATCAGAGTTTACGTTGATAGATACACCTGGACAGATGGAGATATTCGTATTCAGGGATACAGGCCCGGTTATAGCGGAATCCCTCAGAAGGATCGGTAGAATCTTCGCTGCATACATATTTGATCCGATG
>JAWCGL010000104.1:0-4684 GCA_038857155.1 Bathyarchaeia archaeon | reverse complement strand
TAAACCTATCTAAGCCATCTACAGGCAACCCTAACCATTATACAGTAGGAGCTACTTTATAGGGGATTCTCTCATGAGATATCCGCTGTTAAGATAAGCTATACATCTGTAGATGGGTGGTCAGCTACTGCTATTACAGCATAGAGATAGAAATTGTCTATCGCCAATCGGATTAACGTTTAATGTTAATTCATAAATTTCTGATGAATCTTAACTTTGAATAAAATTTAGATGGAAGTTCTAAAAATTTACTTAGCTACGAAAACTT
Source organism: Bathyarchaeia archaeon (assembly GCA_038857155.1). Classification (GTDB taxonomy): domain Archaea; phylum Thermoproteota; class CALKCG01; order B24; family DRYS01; genus DRYS01. The sequence continues at coordinate 4,416 of JAWCGL010000104.1, read as the reverse complement.
AGATCAATGTGAAGATTGAGTTAAACATGTATGTTGATGAACTAATTTTATGATGATGAATATCCCGAAGACTATTAGACCGCTTGCACATAGAGTAGCTATTAAGAAGCCTACGCCGATATCTCTACATGTTGCTAGGAAGCCTAATGCTCCATTAGCATCTAAATTAATCCACCAGGTTTCATGTGTATATGTCGATATGACTGGATAGATGATGCATACACCGCTTAACAGAAATAGGAGAGCTCTCATGGTAGTCGCCTCCTCCCTTTCAAGAAGTATGGAGAGTGGGATGTATAAGATACCGATAAATGCTCCTACAAAAACTAGTAGTATTATATCACCAGTTACACTGTTTACCCCAGTCATAAGCTGGATCCCCGTCAACGCATGATATTGCTCGGCATCAGATACGCCTCCACGAGTTTCTATAAACGGTTCAGCTCTCTCAGCGATTATCCATGGTAGAAGGGTAGAAGACGAAGCTAAAAAGCCTAAAACCACTCCGACGATTATGCTAACTACCTGAAGTGGCTTTCTCAACTGCGTAACCGCTAAAGACTTACGCAGCCCTAGGATAACCCCATAAACAAGAATAGCGAGAGCTAAAAGCCAGATAGCGAAGCCGAAAGGTAGGTAGATACGCATAACGTCGTATTGCTCAGTAGCGGTAGGATCATAGGTTATCCGAACAGGTATCTCCACTGTAACGAGATAAGCGCCTGACACAAGTAGGAGAGAGCTTAGACATAACGAGAAGCCTGATGACCTCAATATTTGCATTCCAATTAAATCGATAGGGGGTTGAGCCTATATATCTTTTAACTATGATTAAGAGAAAAGTAGCTTCTTCGATCTAGAGTCGATTCTACGATAGCATAAGCCAGTATCAATCTCTACCTACTATTTGCAGAGCCGACATTCAAATCAGTCACCGCCTAGTATATACCCACACATACGATGGTGTAGCGAAATGTATCGGAGAAAATATGGATGATCCAACGGTAACCAGGTTAGGCTCTCGCCATCTGATATGTAAGGATGAAAGGAGATATGGGATTTTAGTTTATGCCTAGGCATACTCTAAACATTTTTATTTTACCTACAGTCGTTTGCTCTAAAGTCTAGTGGAGAGGCGATGCCTGATGCTACCTAAGAAGTTCTTCATAACTGGTGGGAAAGCGTTAAGCGCTATATCTAAACTTAACGCCTTTGATCAAGCTCTATTGAATGCAGGCATAGCCCAATGCAACCTCATCCCGGTTAGCTCGATTATACCTAAGGGTTCTATGAAGATCGACTATTGTAGCATAGAGGCTGGGGCTATAACGTTCGTTGTTATGGCTCATATCGAGGGGGATCCTGGAGAGCTGCTGGGGGCTGGGATAGCGTGGGGGTTTATAGAGAGTAGCGACTATGGTTTGGTAGCTGAAGCACACGGTAATATGGATGAAGATCAGTTGAGGGAAAGCCTTCAATCTAGGTTGAACGAGATGTCTAGGGTTAGAGGTGCTACTTTAAGGGATGTAGGCTATAGGATAGAGGTTTTAAGGGTACCTGAAGGGCTGTATGGGTCTGCGGTAGCAGCTCTAGTATTCGTACCTGAGTATATCTAACGATTATTTATGTTTATAGACATATACATTTATATATTCTTCTCCGATTACAACTTGATACCCTGCTGTTTTAAGAGCTTCCATCGATAATCTAAGCCATGAACCGAAGGATCCCGGTGAAACGTTATCCGGATCCATCGATGATAGATCTCTATAGCCTAGAGTAGCTGCGGTTTTCATGAGGATATTCTTCGAAGCCCAGTAATCTAACGCTGTAGGATCAAAACTAGCTGCTATAATTCCTACCTTAACCGCAGAGCTATACGATGTTCTAGGACCGCTTCTCGGATGGGGGTTAATCCATATAGCGTCGAGTATATTCAATGTGGGGAATCTGGTTTCAGCCATAAGCGTACCCATACCGCCTGATCCGACGGATGTATGCGGGTTATGCTGCGTGAGTTTATCCGATGGGATACCCATGTAATGTTTCACACATGCGGTGACCCCGTAGATAGAGTGGGTTTTAAGTACAGGCATATTTATTAGTTTAAGCTTATCTTGACAGTAGCTCTTAGATTCTGGATCCCATAACCCGTACTTGAAGCTTATATATGTACCGAACTTCGTCTTGAATTTAGGATAGGAAACTATTATACCAGTTTTAGGATCTAGATCATCGTATACTATGTATCCATCTTCCATATCTCCTTCGCTATACTCTCGAACTCTTCTAAGCGTTATAGAGTCCCAAAGGTAGGTCGATATTTTATACCTATCGGAGAAGGTATCTACAACCTTCTGTACAGATTGCGTTTTATCTTCAGCGTTATTACGATCCCAGTTTAAGCTCCCACCTGTGCCGTATGGTCCATACTGTGCTTGACCGTTATCTGCCACGATTACTTCGCCTACGAACCCATCTGGATGGCTCACTATAGCTTCTATCACAGCTTTCAGAAGATCGGTATTCGTCCCACCTCTTTCATCCCATTGGGAATTAACCTTCACTATAATGACATCATCACGAGCTATTAAACCATCTGGACCTTTAAGTTCGCCTACGGTATCAGATTTATAGAATTTAACTCCGTAGGTAGACATGAGCTCGATGAGTTCACGGAATCCTCCATCATAACCGTTGGTACCTACGACGACGAATATATCGGATGATGGGCTTTTAGATGCTAGCCTCCCTTCTAAAGTCAACTCCACTGATACTTCACGACTACGTTCAAGGATGAGCCAAATCGTAGCGGAGCTTGCTAAGATGACGCATAAAATTAGAGCTATGGTAAACGATCTCTTACGGTTGAAGAAGCTTCTTATAGATGATAGATTCAAACCGCGACTTAGGCATAGGAGCGGGGCTATGTATAGTGCGAACCATAATTGAACGTTTACTAAAGCCACCCTCTGACATGGATAGACTATTCTCGAAGGTTTAGTGCCGCTTCTAAGGATGAGCCATATCAAGCTTAGTAAGCCTATGAAGAAGAATCGCCTCCTATCGATACACCCTACTCTACTCCTACGACTATCATCCATACTAACATAAGGATTCGTGATCGGAGTTTAAATACCTTATTCAAACTCTGCATAATTGCGAGGATGCTTTAAACCTAGATCCCCATCCTTTAACGGTATCCATCTATGATCAGATCGTAGGTATCGGTTAAAGTATTTATATGGATCGAGAATGAATAGAGCTAGGGGGTTAATATGGAAAGGGTTAAGGTTACTATATGGAATGAGTATATTCATGAAAAAGAGGATTCGGAAGTAGCTAGAATATATCCTAAAGGTATACATGAAGCTATAGTAGAGTATCTTAAGGATAGGGAGGATCTAGAGGTTAGTGTAGCTACCTTTGAGGAGTCTGAGCATGGATTGACTGAGGATAGACTTAGATCGACGGATGTACTCGTATGGTGGGGTCATAGAGCGCATGAGAAGGTTAGCGATAAGGTTGTAGATAGGGTATACCATAGGGTGGTATCCGAGGGGATGGGCCTTATAGTCCTCCATTCAGCACATCTATCTAAGATATTTAGACGTCTCATGGGTACTAGCTGCCGTTTGAAATGGAGGGAGGCCGGTGAACGCGAGAGGGTGTGGGTTGTATCTCCGTGGCATCCGATAGCAGATGGGCTAGGCGAATACTTCGAGATAGAGCATAGCGAGATGTATGGCGAGCCGTTCGATATACCTCCTCCAGATCAACTTGTATTCATAAGCTGGTTTAAAGGTGGGGAAGTATTTCGAAGCGGATGCTGCTTCTATCGAGGTATGGGTAGAATATTCTACTTCAGTCCTGGGCATGAGAGCTATCCGATATACTATGACCCTAATGTTAGGAGGGTTATATACAACGCTATACTTTGGGCTAAACCGGTTAGGAGAGGATCTCCAGTGTTCGGTAGGGCGGAGCCTCTAGAGAAGCTTTAGTTACGGTAGCTCGACTCTATATCCTACGAAGTTTCCATTCCCATAGAATGTTTGGTTGTATATCTTTCTATCGAACCTATATCTAGGTTTAGCTCCACCTCTCTGAGTGTAGATCGTTAGATATTTTTCATCCCATACGATCACCTCTTCTCTAGCATCACCGCAGATATCGTGTACGAAGACTTTAGGACCCCATACACTGCCTACGTGTGGATCGGGGAGCTCGAGTACAGAGTTACCGTAGCAGTCGTAGAGACATTTAGATGATGCGAGGAGCTCAGATCCATCTCCAACCCAGTTTACAGGTATCCACCCATATACTCCGCCGAATATAGCGTAGACGATTTCCCCATCTAGGTTGAAGATGAGTTGGTTCAACCCACCCCAGAATGTATGTCCGCATATAAGCTTC
>JAWCGL010000103.1:0-4709 GCA_038857155.1 Bathyarchaeia archaeon | reverse complement strand
TACTATGAGATCTATGTGTTGTAGACTTCTCATAGATCTGAGCCAGTTATCCTCGCCTAAAGGATTATTCACATCTGAGGGTGGTACGGGTAGTATAGGCGTGGTAAGCTTGAATATGGCTAGATTAGGATATCTAGCTAGGGATGAGGGGGATTTCTTCGATCGTCTAGATAGGCTTCTCGAGATAGCTAGGGAGTATCTTATGTTTAAATCTGAGATGATAGAGCGTTCGCTAGCTAAGGGGTTGATGCCGTTTGCTCAAGCCTACGGCTTCAACCCTGATAGATACTTCAGGACTATAGGGGTTATAGGTTTAAACGAGATGTGTGTAAACTTTCTGGGGAAGCCTCTATCAGAATCTGTGGATTTCGTCGAGGAGGTATTGCTCCATATAGGTGATAGGCTTAGGGAGTTTCAGATGGAGACTGGTAAGCTATGGAATCTAGAAGAGACTCCAGGTGAAGGTGCTAGCTATAGGCTTGCTAAGATCGATAGAGAGAGGTATCCTGGTATCTATACTAAGGGGCCTAGCTCTGCTCCATACTATACGACTGTATTGATACCTACGGATGAGGATATAACGTTAACTGAGAGGTTGGAGATAGAGAGTAGGCTACTACCGCTGTTCTCTGGTGGAACTGTGTTTAGGATACATCTCGGTGAACCTATAGATGCTACAGTAGCTAAGAAGCTTATTAGAAGGATAGCTGAGAATTATCGTATACCATACATAGATCTAGCAGCTACATTCTCGGTCTGTCCTAGGGAGGCTTATATGATTCACGGTGTATACGAGAGGTGTCCTAGATGTGGGGGTGGTATGGAGGTATATGCTAGGGTTGTAGGCTACTATAGGCCGGTATACAAGTGGAATCCAGGTAAACAAGCAGAGTTTAGGGATAGGATCCTGGTAGGCTCTAGCTACCTATCCTTCTAGTGTACCCATATAGGCTGCTACCTTACTCAATCCTTCATCAGGTATGTTTAGGTCGAGCAGCTTATTGAATATTTGGAGAAGTCTTCTAGATGCTCCTGGATCAGGGTATACACCCGGGGTTTCTGCTAGTAGGCAGACCCCATCCATACCATATAGTGGAGCCATAGCCATCAGTATACCTGCAACTCCGTAGATTCTCCCCACCATAGGTTTAACACCTATCTTCTCAAGTCTATGCATCCATTCTAGGTTAACCGATACACCATAGACCTCCATACGAGGCTTCTGCTGTCCTACACCATATCCACCCATACATACTACGAGTCTACACCCCATACGTCTAGCTATACCTAGTATACGATTGCATAGCTCGTATTGGCCGTAGGGTGTGTAGGCTTGTGTATTCCCGTATAGTATGAGTAGATTCCTTCCAGCATTAGCTAGGTATAGCTGTGCTATCGATGGTTTTATAAGACCTTCAGCATCTATGAGGGATATATCCTGGAAGTATGGTGATCTTATATCGCATATAAGCCTTGCTTTAAGAGTTTTAATCATGTGTAGAGCTAGTATATTAGAGACGAAGCCTATCCCAGGAAGGCCTTCTACGAGTATCGGTTCACATTCTTCGAGTTCGCTATATATCCTTACTATACTATGCATATCCTCCCCCTCCTATAGAATCTCTAACTTTAACAGCTACCCCCCTCTTAACCTCACCCATCTCCACTCCTGAGAGTATGGCTTCTCCTACAGCTAATACTCTACCACTATTACTTAACACTACGATAACCTCACCTGGTATTATAAGTGGATCCGCCTCTAATATATACCATCCTAGGACATCCCCACCCATAGCAACCTTCTCCTCTACTATATCGGAGGCGATAAGCCTAACCTTATACCTTCTACCAGGTAGTATACTAGCTAATCTCGTAGCTGCTGGTATCTGTAGTAGTAGTAGACCATCTCTAGGTCTTACCGTAGCTAGGAGCCTCCCATTCAGCCATATCCTACGTATACGTCCTGTTCTACGACTCTTCTCTATAACACAGCCGTCTGGGAATAGCTTAACACCTACTCCATATCCAAACTGGTAATCTGCTAATACTCTCACAACTTCTAGATCATCGTAATCCCTCTCATCGAATCTAAATAGCTCGATCGATGCTTCATGCTGACCGAAGGGCCATATAATCCTTAACGCTCTAGGTGTTATAGATGTTTTAAGCCTATATTCAACTCTCCTAACAGCTCTACGATAATCGGGTCTGAGTAATGTTTCACAACCGGTGTAAAGTAGTGCAGATCTCTTCGTTATAGGATCTAGCTTCTCATAATAGCTGCTATACATCCTAAGGATTCTATACGTAGCTTCTAGGAGTGTAGGATGGCTTCTAGCTCTTATAGATACCAGCTCCCATAGCCTACCCTCATGTATAGCCTGCTTTACTAACTCCACCTCCCTTAGGATAACGTATAGGTTATGTCTAGCTAGGATCCTCACCCTCAACCCTCTATCCATAGACTTTAACTCATCGATAGATATACTTCTACAAACCGGGCAGTTACAGGGTAGGTATTCGAGTTTATCAAGTTTTTTAGTACCATACTCGGTCATATATCTATCATCCTCAGCGTATAGAGCATAGCTAGCTGAATCGAATATATCATAGCCTATAGCTACGAGTAGGGGTATCGCTATAGGATGGCCTATCCCGAACGCGTGTCGAGGCTTTCCTACAGGTAGATTCTGAGCTACGGTAACACCTTGCAACGCTATCTCTGTAAACCTATACTCCCTCCATAACCTTGGTGGAACACCTACAGCATATATATCGAAGGGGTAGTTGGACATATACCTGCAGGATAACTCTACTAGATCTGTATAACCTCCACCCTGGATAGCCCCCTCCCATGATATACCATCTTCTCTACGAATACTATACCACTCCCTTGCTCTCCTAGCAGTAGCTATAACACTCTCGTAAACCTCTCTCCTACTCTCATATCTAGATGGTACATCCAGCATCACACCTACATCTGAACGTATATCCTCCTGAAACCTTACTATCTCATACTGACTAATCTCTATCTCACCCTTGAACATCTGGTATGCTCCAGAATCTGTGAATACTACTCCATCGAAATTAAGAAATCTATGAATACCCTCAGAGATTAGGAGCTGTCTCAACTCCGGCTTCCTGTATAGTATATACGCATTCGTCATCAATGCTTCAAGCTTAAATTCCTCCCTAAACTCTTCAGGCGTTATGATCGGTTTACCTGGATTATAGACCGGGAGAAATAACGGTGTAAATAGCCTTCTACCTTTAACTGTCAAACGGCATATACGCCCACCAGCATCCCTCTCCCTAATCTCCACCCAAACATTCGACAACCCTAATCTTACCCTCTCTTATCACGAATCTATAGATTAAGTTACCCAAGGCTGCTATGCTAGGTTTACCGATCTATATTTCGATCCATCTTCTAATAGTCTTCGTAGCATCTATAACCAGTTTATAGACAGCATATATATCCCTAGAAAATTTAAGCCCCATCCCCGTATACTTACGAGCTAATACGACTATACGATTCTCCGTCAACCCTGGAGATGGATCTACGAGTAGAATCTCCGGTTTAGCCTCTTGAAGCTGCTTTGATAAAGAACTGGATATGAAGTTTTTCAGATCTTCATCTTCGCATTCAATCTCAAACCTTCTTTTAACACCCGGTGATAAGGATATCTTACAATAAGTTCTCGAAGCTCTATACTTAACGTTATCCACATATTCTATCATCGTCGAGAATTCATGTAATCTCTCAAAGCCTAGGAGAAACCCCATATATACGGGTCGATAGTATATGGTGGCAGCATCAGCGTCACCCGTATAAAATGCTATCCTACCGCCACCTACCCTCTCATAGCTCTTAAACGATCCTTCTAAAGCTTTAACGACATCTGGTTTCAGCTTAGACATGCGACATACGTTAATATTGAGTATGTACTAGATAAACCTGACTTGTACTCTATGAAAGCCGGGAAACCTCGGGTAATAGTAGATGTAAGGGAGGAATCTACCGGTATCGTAGATCTATTGAAGAAGGAGGAGGTGGAACCTGTAATCGAGAGACTCGAAATAGGAGATTATATACTATCCGAGGAGGTCGCCGTCGAACGTAAAGATATAGAGGATTTCATCGGCTCTATATTCGATAGCAGGCTATTCGAACAGGTTAAAGCCATCAGATCATCTTTCAATAAACCTCTTCTCGTAGTAGAGGGTGATCCTAAGAGGATTGGTAGAAGGATAAGAAATCTGAGGATCTATTTCGGAGCATTATCTTCGCTTATGATAGATTACGGTGTAAGTATTGTTCAAACGGCGGATATAGATGAGACGGCTATCCTCCTAGCGTGTCTAGCTAAGAAGATACATAGGGTTAAGCCCTCTAAACCTGTAACGGTGAGGCTTCCGAGGGTACCATCCTCTTTACCATCTCAGATAGCTACTCTCGCTACGCTTCCAGGGGTAGGTGTAACCCTTGCGAAGAGACTTCTAGATCATTTCGGTAGCCTGGAATCTATCTTCAACGCGTCGGCGGTAGAGCTTAATAGAGTAGAGGGGCTAGGATGGAGTAAAGCGTTAGCTATAAGAAGCTATATAACGGAGGATATACGCTCTAAAAGAGGGAAAGGTAGGATGGGTAGGTTAGACTCGATGGATAGTATCGATGGATAGTTTTATCTTAGATATTTCAAGTAGAT
>JAWCGL010000102.1:0-4729 GCA_038857155.1 Bathyarchaeia archaeon | reverse complement strand
CACCCGTCAAGTACTGCTACGATCGGTCTTCGTGTATGCCATATAGCTAGCTTTAAAGCTTCCTCGCATGCCTCCCAGCTCGATGAAACTACATGTATCCGGCAGGGCTTTATCGGAGATATCTTGTAGATAGAATCTAGAAATTCTACGAGGATGTCTCCGTAATAGTCTAACGTAGGATAGCAGTAGGTGGAGCTAGCTACAGCGTCGATGATGGCTTTCTTAACATCCTCCCTAGATGGCTTCAATACTATTCTTCCGAAGCCTGAATCGAAATCTATGAGTAGGTTCCCATCAGCATCTTTCAGATAATTATCGTGGAAGCACGAGAAAGCTAGGGGATAGCTCCTACGGATAGATGAGGATGAGAGGCTATCTACCTTTACGGCTATAGATCTAGAATTCTTACCTGGCGGTATGGAGGAAAGCCTACCGTTCATCCTAGACACTGATTGCAGTAAGGGCGAGGGAGGGGAAAAATAATTTTTTACCGCAGATCTACTGGTATTACGGGTTACACTATCTTCACCGAAATCTATCTCTGCTATATTCCGCTAACCTTTAGGTCTCGATATTACTATATCGATGGTGGATACGTTACTCTTCCTGCCATCCTGGCTTATAAGCTCCTGCGTCCCTATGTTTATGAATTTAATCTCGAGATCCTTGAGGAAGGATCTCCTTATCAACTCGACTACGTCTACAGCTTTCGATATAGCTCTACCCCTAGCTTTCACTGTTATCAAGTCTGCTCCACTGTTGAAGATAGTCATGCAAGCGACAACATAGTTCATCACAGGCTTCTTACCCACTAAGACGACGTTCTCCTGAGCTGAAGGCATATCCAGCACCTTCCCTGGTTATCTCTACGATCCTCGCTGAAACCTAAGATTAAAGGTAACTCCTTATATACTTTTCTATCGTAATCATATAGGTCGAGGTATCCGCGGTGCGATGGACATGAAGGATCAGCGTAACGTTATAGGCCATACTACCAGTCTATGTCCCGAATGTCTTAGGATAATCGATGCTGAGATATACGAGGAAGATGGGAGGGTATGGATAGGTAAGGAGTGTCCAGAGCACGGTGTGTTCGAGGATCTATACTGGGGGAGTTATGAGCAGTATAAGAGGGCTCAGAGGTATTTCTGGCAGGGCAAACCTATAGAGAACCCCCATATTGGAGTAGAGAATCCTATATGTCCGTTTAACTGCGGGTTATGTAGTACGCATGTAGGGCATACAGCTTTAGCGAATATCGTCGTCACGAATAGATGTGATCTATCTTGCTGGTATTGCTTCTTCTACGCTGAGAAGGCTGGCTATGTATACGAGCCTAGCTTAGAACAGATAAGGGGTATGGTTCGAGTGTTGAGAAGCGAGAAGCCTATACCTTGCAATGCTGTTCAGCTTACCGGAGGTGAACCAGCACTTAGGGATGATCTACCTGAGATTATAAAGGCTATAAGAGAGGAGGGGGTGGAACATGTACAAGTCAATACGGATGGGATACGTCTTGCTTTAGATCCGGATCTAGCTATTGTATGGCGTAGAGCTGGTGCGAATACTATCTATCTAAGCTATGATGGGCCTGATCGTGGGAGTAACCCTAAAAACTATCTGGAAGCACCTAGAGCTATAGAGAATTGTCGTAGATGCGGTTTTACGAGTATCGTCCTAGTACCTACGGTTATAAGAAGTGTGAACGATCATATCGTAGGTAGTATAGTGAGGTATGCTATCGATAACATAGATGTGGTTAGGGGGGTTAACTTCCAACCTGTTTCGCTTGTAGGTAGGATGCCTAGAAGCGAGAGAATGCGGTATAGGATAACTATACCAGATCTACTCGAAGCATTATCAGATCAACTCGGGGGAGTGGTTATACCTGAAGACTTCTTCCCTGTCCCTACTTGTATGCCTATAAGCTGGTTTATAGAGATCCTATCTGGTAGACCTAGATACGAGTTATCATCGCATTTCGCATGCGGTATGGCTACATACTTGTTTAAGGATGGGGAAAGGATTATACCGATATCTAGATTCTTCGATATAGATGGATTCCTAGAGTATCTGCTGGAAGCTACGGATAGAGTTAAGAAGGGTGGATCTAAGTTTCTCGAAGCATTTAAACTTCTGCTTAAGCTTAATTCATTCATAGATAAGGAGAAGGCACCTAAATACGTAAATATTCCTCGATTAGTTTTCAATATATTCGTTAGAAGAGATTATTCTGCTCTAGCCGATTTTCACTATAAGACGCTCTTCATAGGTATGATGCATTTCCAGGATCTATACAACTACGATTTAGAGCGGGTGAGAAGATGCGTGATACACTATACTCTCCCAGATGGGCGAGTTATACCGTTCTGCGCGTTTAACGTTATACCTCAGATTTACCGGGACAATGTTCAGAGAAGATACGGGTTGCCGATAGATGAGTGGGAGAAGATTAAAGGTAGAAGTATAAGGGAGGATTTTTACCGTAGGATAGAGATCTCTGCTTAGAAGATATTAGCCGTACTAACACTTTATATATCCTTGTATCTAGGGGTTCTCCATACATAAGTTAAATATAGTAGATCACACTCGTATTATACTCGGATGAAACTATGGCGATGGAGTATCGTAAGATCCAGTTGATAGGTGGCTCATCGTATGCTATAACCCTACCTAAAGATTGGGTTTCAGAGGTTAAATTGAAACCTGGAGACTTCGTAACGATACAGAAACAATCGGATCTATCGCTACTCTTAGTGCCTCAGAGAGCTGGTAAAGCTATAGAGCAGGTTTTCAGTGAAGCTATCGTAGAGGTTAATGAAGCCGTCGATATGGATCGTATATTCAGGATGATAGTGGGATTATACCTCGTCGGCTACCAGACTATAAAGGTGAGGTTTATCAAACGATACTCAGAAATTAGGAATAAGCTTGTAGAGTTTATACGTAGGAAGCTTCTAGGTGTGGAAGTAGTGGATGAGAAGATAAACGAGGTCACCCTGCAGACTTTCATAGAGTTTAGAGAGTTTCCCTCTATAAAGCTGATAACTAGGATGATGACTATAACTCAATCTATGTTAAACGATTCTATACAAGCGTTGATGGATATGGATATAGAGTTAGCGAAAGATGTTATCGAAAGAGATGATAACGTCGATAGATTGTACCTTCTCTCGGTTAGGCAGCTTAAAAAGGCTGTGGAGGATCGTAACATATTGAGGGAGCTTGAGATAAAGGATTTCAGGCATGTACTCGGATATAGATTGATAACTAAGAGCATCGAGAGGGCTGCGGATCATGCCGCAAGGATAGCCGATATATCCGCTAAAATATATGAACCAGTAGCGGATAAGCTTCGCTCCGTCATGGTGGAACTAGCTAAATATGCGAATATGATGCTAGAGAACTCTTGGAGATCGTTGATAAAGATGGATATGGATCTAGCTAATGAAACCATATCCAGTAGGAGGTGGATATTATCGATGGTGGAGGAAACCTCCCTCATGATCCTAGAGAGCTATAAAGATCCTAAGATAGTGATGAATCTAAGCCTGGTTTTAGAGAGTTTGAAGCGTATAGCTGAATATGCATGCGATATCGCTGAGATAGTGATAAACCTTGCTATAGCGAATAAGGATAAGGTTAGGGTAGGCCGATCCGTAGAAGAATGATGATATCTCAGTACTATTGCTGTAGCCTCGATGTTTAATCTTTATTAGGAGGATCGCTTATCCCCCTAAATCTTGGTAGGGAAGCGGGGTGGGGTAGCCAGGAAACCCGCCGGGCTCATAACCCGGAGATCCCTGGTTCAAATCCAGGCCCCGCTACTATCGCAACTCTAACTCTCTCAAAATCTAATTCATGTTATCTCCACCTTTCTAAGCATAAATCTTCGAATAATATTCTTTCTAGATTCTTCCTGTCCTCAATCTTTAAATCGAGTAGCGGTAATCTCACCCTCCCACCTCTAAGCCCTATAATATCCATGGCAACCTTTATAACAGCGTATACCATGTAGCCCTGTATGTAGGGTGGTGGAAGTATAGAGGTTGAAGGCCCATACTTTACGTTCATATTCGAGATGAATTCTTCGAGTATGGATACCCTCTCTAAGAGCTGGTTAAGCTTAGAGAAGTCTTTCGAGACGCCTGCTTTCAATACTTCGAGCGATAATTCTGGCATGAAGTTTGCATAACCGGAGACGTAACCGGTAGCTCCGAGGAGCACCGTCGATATATACCACCATTCCCCTCTACCCTGGATTATCGGAATTTTACCACCTACAGCTTTAACTTGCTCATAGAATGTCGCTATATACGGAGTATTCTCTTTGACGCCTACCAGATTCGGTACCTCAGCTACTAAACGTTTCATAAGTCTAGGGTTAACGTAGATCTTAGAGACATCGGGGTTATTGTAGAGTAGGAGACCTATATCTATCGAATTTGCTATCTTCTTGTAATGTTCGAGGAGGCCGTCCTCCCCAGGTACATGGTAATATGGCAGAACAACCATCACACCGTCCGCTCCAACATCTTCTGCATATCTGGAAAGTTCAGCGGTCCACTTCGCTCCCGCTCTCATAGTCCCAGCTATCACCGGGATCTTACCGTTTGCCGCATCGACTACGGTGTATATAACCTCCCTCCTTTCTTCATCGTTCAAAGCGTAGAATTCCCCTGTACTACCCGTAGGTACTAGAACCATAGGACCTAAACTCCTCTTCTCT
>JAWCGL010000101.1:935-4742 GCA_038857155.1 Bathyarchaeia archaeon | reverse complement strand
ATATCCATGTATCGATACCTAGATTGGAGATAGCTTCTAAAGCTGAAACCCTCCTAGAGGGTGGTGGAGCCTTAGGTTCTATAAGCTTCGCGATATCTTCATCCATAGTAGTTATGGTCGCTCCTACATCGAATACGCTAGGCTTCATCAGATCTAGATCTCTAACGATAAGATCTGATTTAGTCTGTATAGATATATGGAGCTTCTCAACTCTAGATAGAACCTCTATACACCGCCTAGTTAGCATATACCTAGACTCCAACGGTTGGTATGGATCGGTAACCGTACCAACCCCGACTACCCCGCTAAACCTACCAGACTCAACCTCCCTCGCTAAAACTCTATGGATGTTACGCTTAACCTTAACAAACCTACCCCATGATAGAGCTTCAACCCTACTTCTAAGCATCGCTCTACCATAACAGTATATACATCCATGCTCGCATCCTACATAGGGATTCAAAGCATAGTCTATATCCGGAATTCTACTCGCGGTAAGCGCGTATCTACATTCAGCCATCGATGTCCTCAGATAGCTATCCTCCAACCCGATATACTAAATTACGGTGGATTCAGCTTCTCTTAAAGATTAACGTTAAACATAGCGTGAGGAGGGTGTTTAGAAAAAGGCTGCTCAACCCCCGGTTTGAGAGAGTAGTAGACTAGGTTCATCGTTTAAACGGATATCTAGCTCCATACCTATCTAGATAGAATAACTCTTCTAAAGCTTTTCTAGGCCTCTGCGGCGGGGCTTCATCAGGTACCCCCACCGTTAGCAATATTACAACGGATAGCTCCTTCGGTATACCTAAAACCTCCTTAACCCTATCCTCGTCGAAAGCTCCTATCCAACATACGCCTAACCCTTCTTCATACGCTTCGAGGGTCATGAAGCTAGCAGCTATAAACGGATCCTGCTTATACCATCTAGAAGCGTTCGGATCGCCGAGCACCGCCATCACGAACGATGCATCAGCTACGAAGCTTTGCCCTCTACATGCATCTACAAGCCTCCTCTTCACATCTCTATCCTTAACTATTATGAAACTCCAAGGCTGCCTATTACCGGCTGATGGCGCAAGCCTCCCAGCCTCCATTATCCTAAGAATTTTATCCTCCTCGACTTCGACACCAACCTTATACCTCCTTATAGTCCTACGATTCTTGATTATATCGAAAACCTCCAAAGCTACATCACCCTAAATCAAGCCTGCCAGATCTAGATATATTAATATTACTATTAAATCGAGAGATAGCTTGGTGTCTTCCGATGCCTAGAAACGCTATTCCTGATAATATGAAGGCGGCTATCCTAGAGGCACCGTTTACGATAAAGCTGAAATCTATACCTACACCTAAACCTAAGATCGATGAAGTCCTTATAAAGGTAGCTGCATGCGGTATATGCGGTAGCGATGTAAGGTATTTCATGGGGGAGAATCCATGGTCGATGCATACATTAGGTATCGAGGAGCCTATCCCCCCGAATACTATACTCGGACATGAAGTTTCAGGTTTCATAGTAGATGTAGGCTCGCTAGACTTCGAAGATATGATCGGATCTAGGGTTGGCGTCATAGCTTTTAAATCATGTGGAAGATGTTATTATTGCTTGAAAAGCCTCCATAACATCTGCGGTGATATGCTCCATATAGGTCATGATGGACGGTGGAAGGATAGAGACTATATACCTGGAGGATACGCAGAGTATATGCCTCTATGGTGGGATAAAGCTCACCCTATACCGGATAATATCAGCTTCGAAGAAGCTACTCAGCTGGATGGCTTAGCCGTAGCGGTGCACGCAGTTGGTAGAGCAGGGGTCAAGTCTGGTGATACCGTCGCGGTCGTAGGGGTTGGACCGATAGGGCTTATGATCCTACAGGTAGCTAGAGCTATGGGTGCATGTAAGATTGTAGCTTTAGATGTTAGGGGTAAGCCGTTAGAGATAGCCGAAAACCTAGGTGCCGACTCTGCCGTAGACGTCTCTAAGATAGGTATCGATGATAGCCTTATAAGGGAGACTGAAGGTATAGGGGCGAATGCGATCTTCGATACGGTATGCTCGGAATCTACAGTTACCCACTGTCTAAGATCCCTAGCTAGAGGAGGTAGGTTGATCCTTGTAGCGTTAAATCGTCTGGATATAAAGCTGAACCTTCTAGATCTAAGCGGGGAGAGGATCATAACATCATCATCGAATAATTTATATCACGAATACACGGCGGCGGTCAACCTACTCTCATCCGGTAGGGTTCAGGTTAAGCCGTTCATAACGCATATATTCAAGTTGGATGAAATCGAGGAGGCTTTCCATGTAGCTATCCATAAAGAAGAGTATGAAGCTATAAAGGTCGTATTAAAGCCGTAGATTGCCTCCATCTTTTAAAGCTTTGCATAAACTCCAACTGTAGGCTCTACCTACTATTGAAATCTAACTCGTATCAATATAGGTTAGAACGACCCTCTCCCCATACCTTAAGATTCATGTAACGTTTATTCTAGTAGCGATTATATCATAGTAGTGTAAAGGTGCATCTTTGGTTGGCATCTGTAGGTATACCCACTCTATTCTCGCTTCTAGGATTATTCCTTATAATAGGGTTCATAGCGGATATAGCGTTTAAGAAGATCGGTATACCCGATCTCCTAGTACTAGTAGGTTTAGGTATACTGGTAGGTCCGATACTAGGCCTGATAGATGCAGGGTATATCAGGGGATCTATGCAGCTTCTATCGACTCTAGCTATAGCTATAATACTATTTGACGGAGGATTGAGTTTCGATGTTAGATCTATAATCTCAGGTGCATCTAGAGCTGTTATCCTAGCTTTATCAAGCTTCATTCTATCCATAATCTCGGTAGCTATATTCTCCGCTCTAATCCTAAACTGGGATACCTATAGCGGGGTATTACTCGGAGTTATAGTTAGCGGTACAAGCTCGGCTGTAACCATCCCGATCATAACCAGGTTATCCGCCCTAGACGGTAGAATAACATCTATGCTAACACTCGAATCGATAATAACGGATGTGCTGGTCGTAGTCATCGGTCTAACGCTTATGAAGATACCTATGAGTCTAGCTGGCGGATCGATCCTATGGACGTTAGCTAAAGAAACCCTATCATGCTTCTCTATCGGCTGCTTCTCAGGTATCATCACCGGCTTAATATGGTCTAAAATCCTCGAAATGATCTATAGAGAACCATATAGAGATATCCTAACGTTATCGGTCACTCTACTACTATACGGGGTATCCGAGATCCTAGGTGGAAGCGGCCCGATAGCTTCGCTCTCCTTCGGATTAACCCTAAGGAATATAAGCTTATCACAGCTTAACTCTAAACGTGATACCAAAATCAATATAGACATCAAAACATTTCAATCCCAGATATCATTCCTCATGAGGACATTCCTCTTCGCATCCATAGGTGTAGTCTCCGTATTCGACGATATGAGAGTGTTGATTGCTGGGTTAGCTATATCCGTAATCCTCGCCGCTGCAAGATACCTCGCCGTTAAAGTATCGCTATTTAAAGCCCCCCTGATCGTTAAGCTTAAGACGCGGATCTTAACGTTTATGATGGGGAGAGGTTTAGCCGCAGCATCTATGGCAAGCCTAGCGTCATATTACCGTGTACCTTATAGCGGTGAGATATACAGCTTAACTGTATCGACCATACTATTCACCGTAATATTTTCCTCCATAGGAGCTATGCTCGAGAAGCTTTCATCATAGGTTTATCTTACCTTCAAGGTATCTATCCATAACCTCCGCCGGTATCTTAACCTCAACCTCCCTACA
>JAWCGL010000101.1:0-925 GCA_038857155.1 Bathyarchaeia archaeon | reverse complement strand
GGGTCTACAGGTGACGGCAGCCTCTTCGATACAGCTTCGACGAATCGATACATCTTCTCACGCCAAGCTTCATCCCCATCCCTCTTAGGGAGAACAACCTGTGAAGTAAGCATGTATCCGCTTTCATCCCTGTACAATCTAAGTGGGTTAAGCTTCAATCCACCCATACTACCCATGAAGAATGTTTCACCTAAGTTATCGTTATGCATAGCCCATGCAATCTTCACTAGAAGAATTCCACCGCTACCAAGTCTTATAGCTCCCATGAAGAAATCCTCGACTTCGAACGCCTCCGGATTCCATCTCCATCCACCCTCGACTACAGCCTCCCTACGCCGCCCTATAGCTGAAGCTGCATAGCCATACACGCTAACGGGTATAGGTGATCCTAGTATGTAGAATGCGTTATCCAAAGCGTAGCATCCGAGGTCTAGGAGTACACCGCCACGGGAGATATCCCTCCTAGTAAAACTCTCCCCAGGTATAGCTCTCCTCCTCCCCCCTCCTACCACGCTCTCGCCGTAGTAGAACTCTCCTAGCAGCCCACCTGCGACGAACCTTCTAGCCGCTATTATCTCTGGATCGAACCTCGTCTGGAATCCTACCATAAGTATCCTACCGCTCTCCTCAGCTGCTTTAAGCATCTCAAAAGCTTCGATACCAGATGTAGCCATAGGCTTCTCTACGAGAACATCTACCCCATGCTTCAAAGCATATATTGTCGGCTCAGCGTGAACAGAATGAGGTGTACATACGCTTACAGCGTCGAGTTCGACGGAATCTATAAGATCCTTATAGCTTATGAAAACATTCTCTCTAGGTATACCGAATTTCTCGGCGAAATTCGATGCTCTCTCCTCGATAATATCGCATACACCAGTAAGCTCGACACCGAGCTCTTTATAAAACCTTGCATGTGTACCAG
>JAWCGL010000100.1:0-4787 GCA_038857155.1 Bathyarchaeia archaeon | reverse complement strand
TCGATCAGAAGAACTAATTCTAACGCATCTAGATCCGGCCTATTGGGGAACATCCTCGTTACCATGCGTTTAATGATCCTAGAACTCCTTATATCGGATACGAAATCCGATACCTTATGCCAATCTCTAGCAGGCATACAGACCCTCAATATATAACGCGGCATCCTCTCACGACAATATTATACATCCACTAGTAGTCATCTTAAAGTTTAACGTAACACCGAGCAGACCAGTTATCACTTAGAGATACTTTATGAACGGATTATGTAGCTTCTCCTTTCCGATCGTAGTATAGGGTCCATGACCTGGTAGGATTAGCGTATCAACCGGTAACCCTATCAACCGCTTCAACGAACGCTTAAGATCATCGAAACTACCACCTGGTAGATCCCATCTACCGTACTACCTGAAAATAACGTATCACCAGCGAAACACTCTATCTTCAGAGATTATAGAGTAGCTTCCAGATGTATGCCTAGGCATATGTATAGCTTTCAACTCTGATTCACCTATAGGATTGTGCAATCCTTTAGGGCAACATCTGGGTCGGGTACTCCTACACCGATGAAACCGAGCTCTTCAGCCATCCTAGAATATATCTAGATAGGGGGTATTGGCTTCATGGATATACAGCTTAGCTTCAAGTCTATCTCTAAGGAGGCTTGCAGCTCCTATATGGTCGAAATGCGCATGGATACATAGCAGCATAGTGATACCTAGACCTAAATCTTCGGCTTTTTCAAGTATAATCTCTTCTTCGAAACCTGGATCTATTATGCAAGATTCACGTGTAGATCCGCATCATAGTATATAGCAGTTAGTAGATAAAGGACCTACGACGATCTTCAGCATATTGAGTGGATTCATAGCATTATGATCTTATAGATTATCGTTAACCTAAAGTTTTCTTAGCCGCGGCGAAATGGGGAAAGCTTATACCTTTGAGCTCGGCTATCTTTTGATTCTATCGATCTTAACCTCTGGGGTGTAGTGTACATGGAGATACCTATATGTGCAAATTGTGGTAGGATAGCACAGTATAGATGTGCTATCGACGGGGAATACTTATGCTATAGGTGTGCTAGAATGGCGGTCGTCGGGGCACACCATATATCTAAGCCTGAGATACCTGGAAATATAGGTATAGAGGTTATCGATAAGATGAAACAAGACTCGCGTAAGAGGAGTCTATTCGAGGCTTTATGGGATATTCTCGGATACCCTCCGGCTGAGGATGTGGACCTATCTAGGGAGTGGGTGCCGCCAGATTTCTATCCGTATAAGCATAAGGAGTATAACGTGAAAACGCTGTGTATCTACGTGGATGACGAGCCGGCTGGATTCCTAGATTTCCTCTTCACGATGGACCCAGAGGAGAACACCTCTATACAGTACTGGAAGATGAGCGTTCATCCGAAATATCAGGGTGGAGGGCTCTTTAAACTCATGGTGGATAGATTGAAGCAGATAGCTTACGAGAATAACGCTAGAAGGCTTATAGTATCTCATGAAAACGATAACATACCGGCTTTCGTAGCTGAATATATGCTCGGCGGTAGGATACTGTATACTCGTGATCTCGCTCGAGAGGAGATGGGGAGATTCGGTATACCTCGAAGGAATGATATGGTATTTGTATACGAGCTTAGATAGAAACTTCATAAAGTATGATGTAATCCTATCTTAGATTCGCTAGGCTTCTATACGTAAAGCCGGTTATGCGAGTATTCTCTATTACTTAAGTATCTTTCCTGTTTCAATATACCATAAATATAGATCCAACTCTCCGAGGGATACATTCAGCTTTGAAGCTATAACTCTCAGCATAGATTCTATCTCACGATACCTTCTAGGAGTTAACGTTCTAGGCCTCTCTATAATACCGTATTTAGCTAGAAGGTTCAGTATATGGAAGTCTATTATAGCTACATCTTCGAACCCTACGTTTCTCAGGAAGTGGCTAGCCTCCTTATACCCGAGACCCATAACATTCTCGATAAGCCAATACCTAGCTTCCATACCGCTATCGAAACAGTCAATCAGCCATCTAAGCTTATTTAGATGCCGCCTAGCTTCGACTATGTATCTAGCTCTAACGTACGGATATCGGTGGCCAAGCCTCTTCAATTCTTTAGCTAGAACATCCTCTGGCAGCGTTAAGAAGCCTTCACCTACCTCCTCCTGTATACGTATACACCTCTCAGCGTTAGATCTAGCTGTAAGTATACAGAAACATAGCTCTGAGAATAGATCCTTATCCGATCCTAGTCTACCTAACCTTCTAAATCCCTCCATCCTAAGCTCTACCTTCTCACCTATATCGCTTCCGATCAAACACCTTATCCTATCTAGGAGCAGATCGATCATAACATACACCAACTCATACTTCTACTTTAAGCTCAGGGTTATCTAGGTATACCGATGAATCTGAGGGGCCGTAATACATAGATATAGCTTTAACATGTACACCTGCTTTAACCGCTAGTTTCAATAGAGTTGCTAGCTTTGGATCTATATCGCCGTTCGGTTTGAACGCGTCTACATAAGGTAGAGCGGCTATGAAGAGTATCGCGCAATCTAAACCTTTAGACGAAGCTAATATCAGATCCTCTATATGCCTTCTACCCCTAGTCGACGGGCAATCAGGATACGAAGCGAAAGATTTATCAATTCTCATGACAGCGCTTTTAATCTCTAAATAGATTGTTCTATCTCCGAGTTTAAGTAGATAGTCTATGAGTGAAGAGTGGAGCTGGATGTTCCTCTTAACTATCCTGAATCCTCTAAGCCATGGTATCAGATTTCTGCTTAGGGCTTCTTCGAAGAATCTCATCTGAAGATACGTATCGATCAGGGCGGCTAGACCGCTTTCCTCCACAGCGAAGAGGCGATACCTAGTCTTCCGATTAGAGGGGGCTATGAGGGAATACGCCAATCTATCTTCGACGATATACTCCTTAAGCCTACCGGTATTATTCAAGTAGGCTTTAGCTAACCTTCCATCTACGGAGACTAGCACTACGAATCTATTCAGCCTTCGGACTATACGGCATGCAACTGGGGAATCGATTCTAGCTAAGAATCGACTCAAGATCTAACCTCGTATAGGATTAAAATCCTAGATTCTCGAGGAGTTAAACATATCCCTAACTTATAGCCTCTAACAATCGGATAACTCCTTCGCTGACTTTCTTTAAATCTTCTATACTCGGCTGACCTTGAAACTCCACAGCTTCGATTACCTTGAAATCTGTTTGAGCTAACTTCTCAGAAACTTTAGATGAAGCAACCTTACCCCAGCCGTAAGATGATATCAATAGTATAGGCTTACCTACTCGAACCTTTCTAGCTATAAGCTCGAGTAAATAGCTTATGTAAGGGAATAGATCGTTTTCATACACAGAGACCCCTATGATCAAAGCTTCCGAATCTATGGTATCGGATAGTATATCACCTATATCTGGACGTTCTGAATCGGTGAACTTGAAGGTAACAGGCTTAACACCTATCTTCTCAAGCTCCCGGATAGCATGAGAAACGGCTTTCTCTACAGAACCATACATTGAATCGTAGATTACAGTTATCTTACCTCGTTCAGATAACCCTCTAGCTATCCTCTCATAATAATCTACTAGAATCTTCGGGTTTTTACGGAGAATAAGCCCGTGGGCAGGGGCTATAATCTTAGGAGATATACCTGCACTCCGTATCTTATCTAAGGCTTTAAGTATATAATCGCTATAGTGGCCGATAACATCTACAATATACTTACGAACATATCTGAGATAGCCCGTTATATCTACTTCATCGTCGAATACTGTTGAAGGTATAGAGAAACCTCCGAAAGCATCGCATGAGAGTAGTACACCATCTTCTATGATGTAGCTAACGATAGTTTCAGGCCAGTGTAGCCATGGGGTATAGATAAACTTCAATGTCCTATCACCTAGAGGAAGCTCCTCTTTATCTTTGACTGTTCTGAATCTAAACGGAGCAGCGTAGAGGGATTGAAGCATCTTAACGGCGAGCGGATGACATAGAACCTCCGCTATACCGCTATTCGCTTCAAGAACCCTCTGGATAGAGCCGCTATGATCCTGCTCGACATGGTGTACCACTATGTATCTTATATCCTTTGGATCTGCAATCTCTCCGATAGCGTCTATAAACTCCTCGGTATAGTTGTTTTTCCAGCTATCGAAAAGCACTACCCCACTCTCGGACACTAATAGGTACGCGTTATATGTTATACCTTCTGGAATATACCATAAAGCTTCGAAAAACTTTACTCTATCATTAACCCTTAGGAGGTAGAGGTTATCTAGAATCTTCTCAACGATATACTTAACCATGGATCTATACCTCCCACCCTTCTACTTTAAACCTAACTATAGCACCATCATCGATCTCCACGATCTTCTCTATGGATAGAAGTATACCTGAATCTCTAGCTTCGATCACGAAGTCTTCAAAGTAATCGTAGAAGCCGCATGTATAGCAGAACGTACCTTTAAACAATATTTCGATGTAATCTATTCCAGCTGATTCTATCTTTGCAGTAACTTCTGGAGATCTATATTTGTTATATTCATCTATAACATGATATAGATGGTGGAAGAATTCTTTAGACAAAATATATCCCCCTAGATAGTTAAAAATAATAGATGAGGAGAGATTACACTTCCTCGAGTATACTTGTAAAGAAGTCATGATGGTTTTCTTCATCTTTCAGTATATCTCTGAATAATTCGCTGGTTGTGATATCGCCTTCCTCTTCAGCTTTCTTT
>JAWCGL010000099.1:0-4816 GCA_038857155.1 Bathyarchaeia archaeon | reverse complement strand
GGAGGACTTCCCAAACATTCAACTCGATATTGTCAAGATCGCTGGCGAAGCAAATACATTCAGACTACGAGTTGGAAAATATAGAGTGCTATTCAAAGTTTATGAGCAAGAGAAAATCATAGTTATCGCCAAAATAGACACCAGAAAAAGAATTTACCAGTAACCACCATTAGAGAAAGACTCAATTAAAAACTACTCAATTCAATCCGTAACTCTGTTCAGGACATCAATTGTTAATTTTAAAGTAACCCGCCTCTAGAGGTTGGGAACGGCCAGCATACTCAGCCCAAGTTTTAGCAAGTTAGCTTCGATATCTACGTATTCTACTAGCTGTACGCTCATATATGTGTGCACCTATCCTAAATCTAGGTGCACATGTATGGTCTCTAGAACATTAAGGATATCGATAATAGCTGTATCCTCACCCCTATGGGCTCTCCTAAACGCTTACGTAGGCCCTATAGGATTCCAGCTATTCGGTCTACCAGTACTATGCGATCTCTCATCATACCTACCCTTGATAATCGCTGCTGGTCTAGCTCGCATACCTGGTACAGCTATCTCTGTATCGTTAGTAGGTTCGCTTATACTCCTACTATTAAGGCCTGGAGCCTTCCATATATTCGGCTTCGTAGCTTCATCGATATTATTCGAAGCCCTAGCCTTAACTGTACGCTACAAGCTTACAGGTAGATTACTGAATACTATCGTAGCCTGCATAGCTACGATAGCTTCAGCATACCTAGCTGGGGTATTGATAGGTATAGTATTTATGGGTAGAAGCTTAGAGTGGGCTCTAGGATACTGGGGGCCACTCCACGCTTCAGGTGGAGTATTAGCGCTTATAGCAGGTCTACCAACATTGAAGGTTCTAGAGAAGGCTTTAAGGATAGAGAAGGAGGTAAGGTAGATTGTCTGATCTAAGCATGATAATATCTAGAGCTGTAGAAGCTCATGGACATAAGGGGCCATTCCTAGCTCTAGGTATTAAAGCTTCTATAGAAGCTTCTAGGAGGCTTGGAAGGATAGATCTATGTATAGTATCATGCCCAAGGGTTAAGCCATACCTATGCATCCTAGATGGTATTAAAGCTGTCCATCCAGATGCTGCCATAGAGTTGAGAGAATCGGGTAGCGGCCTCAAGATAACGTTCAGATCAGGTAGAGGTATACTAACGCTATCGGTTAGAGAGGATGTTCTAGGAAGGTATCTAGGCAGATCCTGGGATATACTACCGATACTCGCAGATGAAGCTCTATCTATAGATTTCTACGACCTATTCGAGGAAGAATCAATCTATGAAGGCTAATACTACGAGTTTAACATTCTCTAGATCCCTGAGATTCCTAAGCTTAGATAGGTATTCATCGATCCTCCCGGCGGCTCCTCTAACAAATACTGCCTCTAAGCATCTATCCCTAGTCAGATGTATATGGAACGTCGATACGATGGTATCTAGGTATTCATGCCCTAAGCTTCTAAGCCACTCCTCAAGCCTAGCCGATCCATCGGTATACGTATACGCTATCAACCCTGTGATAACCCTACCAGGATCTAGACGCCATACATTCTCGGATATAAAGTACCTTATAGCCTCGGAGACAGCATAACTCCTACTCTTAAAACCCAGCCTCCTAGATGTCTTCTCAAACTCCTCAGCTAGATCATCTGGTAGAGCTACACCAAACTTCACAGTCAAATCGCGATCACCCTAGAAGCTTATACGTGGAGGCTGCCTCATTATCAGATCTTCGATTTCGCTTAGGGTAGGGCACCCCTCCATAGGCCCAAACCTAGATACAGATAACGCTCCGGCAGCGTTAGCGTATACACCGATCCTCTCTAGACTCCACCCCCTCGATAAACCTACGACGAAGCCTGCATCATACGTATCACCAGCACCTGTAGGATCGACCTCCTCCACCTTGAAGGCAGGTATATAGATCTCCCTACCCCTAGTATATATCGTAGAACCTAGACGCCCCATCTTGAGAGCTACTATCTCAGCACCCATAGATAGTAGGCGGTCGCATGCATCCCTATGATCATCCAAACCTGTAAGCATAGTAGCCTCCTCGCCGCTCGGAAGTATAAGGTAGGCATAATCTAGTATAGGTCTACATATCTCACGTATCCTCTCCACCGGTAGGAGTTCAGGTCTAAGATTCGGATCGAACGAGATCTTAACACCGCTGTCAGACGCTATCCTTACGGCTTTATAGCATGCATCCCTAGACGATGGGCTTACAGATAGAGCTGAACCCATTATATGGAGGAATCTAGCCGAAGCTACGTAATCTCTAACTATATCATCCGGGGATAGGAGGGATGCAGCTGAATACCTGAGATGAAATATGAACCTCCTAGATCCGGTGGAGCTGTAGGCTACGAAAGCTATACCGGTCGTATATCCTTCGGCGATCCTGAGATAGCTTAGATCGACTCCATCCCTCCTAAGCCTATCAGCTACTACAAACCCGAAATCATCGGATCCGACTACGCCTATAAACCCAGATCTAGCTCCAAGTCTAGCGGCAGCATCGGCGAATATAGCCGGGGCACCGCTAGGATACGGGCCTAGAAATTCAGCTGGAACGGTGAAGGGTACATCCCTAGATCTACGCATAATCTCGACTAAAGCCTCTCCGAGGCTAACTATATCCGGCATATGATGATAAACTCCTCCCTACCTAGGCATAGCTATGACCTCCCTCACCTTAAGCTTGAAAAACTCCCTACTATAGGCTGACGTAACGACTATAGCCGTATCAGCTCCGCTACCAGTCCCGGCTACCGACACTACATCCACCCCTGGAGGCGTGAGCCCGGCGTCCGTAGCCATCAAAACGATCTCGACGGCAACCTTCATACCTTCGGAGAATCTTCTAAAAGCATCCGCTACTATACGTTCAGCCGTGAACCCTCCTCCATACCTAGATCTAAACGAATCACCTACAGTCCACCCTAGGGTATGCGGGCATGTGAGGATCTTAGCCCATGAAGATCTAAGCCTCTCGAGATCCTCGGCTTTATACTCTACAGCTCCTGCGTGAGTAACTACGATAAGGCTAACCCTATCCTTCAAATCCCCTAGGAGATCTAAAGCTTTGAAAGCAGTATAGCCTCTAGTCGAAGCTACGACCATATAGCGTATCTCAAGCTCCTCAAGTCTAGCCCTAGCAGCTCTCAGAGTTTCATCGGTATTCTCAGATCCAGGTTTATCGAAATATATAACCTCACGTCTCGGCACAGCTATACACCCACCTGGATAGATAGCGCCCCCTACCCTTATATAGGTATACGGCTGTAGAAAACTGGAGTATTACATCCATAGTGTTGGACAAGATCTTAGAGAACCTTTCATAGAGGGGCTAGCTATACCTGGATGCAGTCTTCAAGCCTGTAGGATACTAACATTAATATCTCTAACCAGGTCTAAATTCTATGTAAGGATAGAGCTACCATGCGTCTAGTAACGTTAGATTCATTCTCTAGACGTGAAGAACCTAGAAGGGGGGATGTAGATAGGGTAGAGGATCTAAAAGTCGAGAGGGGAGGGGGGAGGATCCAAGAGGAGAGCGAAGCGTATGCGAAGCCTAAACCTACAGTTCAAGATAGACGTCCGAGAAGCTTAGGCGCATCGATAGTATTATCGGTAGATTACGATGGAGCTGAAGGCTGCGCCTACGTTAAACTATACTGTCTAGAGGATTGTACGATCTACTTCTGGTACGATAACACAGGTCATAAACCTTATTGTCTAACCGATATGAGCTTAGAGGATGTTAAACGTATACCTGAGATAGCATCCCATAGAGGGTTGGAGGGATTCGAGGAGGTTAAACTCTACGACGCCGTTAACGATGAAGAAAGGGTTATGACGAAGATCATAGCTAAAGATCCTCTATCGATAGGGGGTAAACCTTCAGGGTCTATAAGGGATATACTACAACCTAGAGTTTGGGAGGCCAATATAAAGTATCATGATTGCTACATGTACGATACCGGTATCATACCATGCATGCCATACCGTATAGTCGACGGTAGACTATTACCTATCGAAGTAGATCTACCTATGGAGGCTAGAGCCTTCATAGATTCGCTCGAAGATTTAGGCGAAGAGGAGAAGAACCTTATAGAAAGGTGGATGGAGAGGCTTGAATACCCTGTATCTAGGATGAAGCACCTTGTATTAGATATAGAGGTTGCATCGCCATATCCTTCACGTATACCGGATCCTAGGAAAGCTGAATACCCGATAGTAGCGGTAGCCCTAGTAGATTCTGAAGGTTCGAAGAGGATATTGCTACTCGAGATGTATGGCAAGCCTAGAGAGGATATATCGATAGACGGTGTATCGGTAGAATTCTATAGGGATGAGAGGCTCCTCGTAGAAGAGGTTTTCAAAGCTATCGATAGATATCCTATACTGGTATCGTTCAACGGTGACGATTTCGATCTAAGATACCTCTTCCATAGAGCTGAACATCTAGGATTCCAGAGGGGTGAGATACCTATAACGCTATCTAGGGATTCGGCCTCCGTTAGGTTCGGTATACATCTAGATCTATACAAGTTCTTCTTCAATAGATCGATACAGGTCTACGCGTTCAGATCTAGATACTACGAGAATACGCTTGAAGGTGTAGCCTCAGCCCTACTAGGCGTAGGTAAGATATCCCTGGATAAACCTATCTCAGACCTCGGCTACCGTGAACTCGCGGAATACTGTCTGAGGGATGCTGAGCTCACCTACGGTCTACTATCCTATGGAGAGTGGCTTACGTTCAACCTTATGGTCATACTATCCAGGGT
>JAWCGL010000098.1:0-4996 GCA_038857155.1 Bathyarchaeia archaeon | reverse complement strand
CATCATCTGCAAATACATCTGCTAGAGTCCATCTAATAGGATATAGTATGATGGCACCTACATAGACACCTAGGAATACTACTAACGCTGATTTTAATGCTATCTCCCTAGCCCTCCCCTCCTTCTCAGCACCTAGATTCTGCCCTACCATAACGGCTGTCGCTCCTGTTAAACCCCATAGAGCAGCATCCGCTATATCCATTATTATGAATCCTATAGCATATGCAGCAGATGCTATGACTCCAAGCATATTAATGATCCTCAACTGAAGTAGGAATGCAAACCCATTCATAGATCCCGTAGCTAGTATAGGTAGTCCTATACGCATAACTAGGCGTATCCATTCGATATCTATATTCCTCGTAAGCCTTATCTTAAATTCTGGATAATTCTTCATGAATATGTAGGCCATAGCCGATATAGAAATAATCTTACCCATGACATCCGTTGCAGCTGCACCTATAACACCGAGTCTAGGGAAGGGGCCTATACCTAGAACTAGGAATGGATCAAGTATAATGTTTACGGTTACGGCTACTATATTTATGAATGCAGGTCTTCTAGTATCACCTAGAGCCTGGAGGAGTGTAGTATAGGTTAATACTATATAGTTTAGGAATACATCTATCGATATAACGGCGGAGTAATCGAGGACATAGTTTAGCATCTCCTCAGGTGTGGATAGTATCGTGGTGAATATGTATCTTCTAAGACTGAATAGTAGCATACATAGGGATAGACCTGAAGCTACCGCTACAGTCATAAAGCGTGAAGCCTCATATGTAGCCTCTTTGAAGGATTTACTACCTATATACTGGGATACCATGCTTAGGTTAGCTGCATTCAAAGCGTTTAGGAGAGCTTGAAATAGCATAAGGATCGGCCGTGTCTGTCTCGGCGCGACTATACTAAGTTCGCTATAACTACTAAGCCAGTATGCATCCGCGACGTTATAGGCTATCGTAACAAGCTGATTGAGCATAGGAGGTATACCGAGCCATATAAGCGTACGTAGTATAGGTCCTTCAACTATCCTATCCCTATATCTACTTATCGTACGATACTCGCTATCGTCATCAGGGTTATCCGCCATACCTCTCCTTCTGCTCTAAGGGGTGTACTCCGGCTTATAAGAATTTATCGACTAAGCTTTAGTAATTCTATACGGTTCTCGGAGGGTTTATAGTCTCTTACCTAGTATTTCATCAAGTTTAAGATTCATCGTAAGATAGCTTACCGTAAAACCTAGAGACCTATATAGCGATAAAGCTGCTTTATTCCTCGGATCCACCTCAAGATATATTTCAGTTACTCCCTTAGCTTTGAGTCTATCTATAAGATCTAATAAGAGACACCTACCTATACCTCTACCTCTATAGTTTTCATCTACAACTAGGAACTCTATGAATCCATATCTCTCACACTCTATATTCTCCATAGACCCTATGACGTATCCTCCTCCAGCTCCGACTATCCTTCCATCAACTTCAGCTACCAGTATGATACCGCTTCTAGATATCTTTTTAAGGAAACGCTTAATTAACCTAGGCTTACTAGGCTTCCCCTCGAGGAATACTAGCTGTTTAAGAAGATCCACAACGGCATCGGCATCTCTATGCCTATATCTCCTTATGGTAAAGTTTAAGACTCAATTGCTCTCAACCATCATGATCTATCTATCCCACCTAGATCCTGTTAGAAATGGAAGCAGGGCTATATAAGGTTTTACACATCATAGGTAGCAACACCCCCATATACCCAGAATACTAATTAGGTTTAGGTTAGAAATATATAGCCGGAGCGTATAGACCATATCCTCGGGTGTAGGAGTGATGAAGATAGGCTGTACAGCATACTCCTATCGTAAACCTATCACAGACGGTAGGATGAAGCTTGAAGATTTCATAAAGATCTGTGGAAGCTATATGCTCGATGGTGTAGAACTTACAGGCTACTACTTCGAATCTACAGATAAAAGCTATCTTAAGAGGATTAAGAGGTTATGCCTAGATTATGGCTTAGATATATATGGCACAGCTACTAGGAGCGATTTCTGTAAGCCTTCTAGAGATGATAGGTTGAAGGAAGTGGAGCATGTTAAGCGTTGGGTAGATGTAGCATACATACTAGGAGCACCTACTCTGAGAGTATTCGCAGGTAGTATACCTCAAGGCTACAGCTTTGAAGAAGCTCTTGAATGGGTTGTGGAAGCTTTAAAGCTATGTGGATCTTATGGTGAGGAGTATGGTGTGGTAATAGCTATGGAGAATCATGGTGGAATAACATCCACCGTAGAACAGGTATCTAGAATACTCGATTCAGTAGGTTCTGAATGGGTTAGATTAACACTAGATCTAGGAAACTATAGAATAGATCCGTATAGAGAGATAGCTGAAAGCTTAAAGTATACTGTGAATATACATGCAAAATGCCATAAGCCTAGCCCTATAAGAGTGGACGAAGCAATAGATTATCCTAGGATAATACCGTTATTAAGGGAGCATGGATATAACGGGTATCTATCCATAGAGTATGAGGGTATTGCACCAGCTGAGGAAGCTGTACCGATAGTCGTAAATGGTTTAAGAAGACTTCTAGGTAGAGTAGAGTGAAAGTGAGGCATATAGTCGATTCCTAGCTTATTTTTCCTAGATAAAACATATTGTTAAGCACGATTTTCATCGCATATACTTAAGTATAGTATCTAGGTGGATTAGATAGGGTGTGAGTGTAAAGATAGATGTTTCTAACTCTTGGAGAATAGAGGTAGGTGTAGGACCGGCTGAGCATGGAGTCTACGTGGATGGATACCTATATCTCGCCCCTACCTTTAAGAGCGAATTTTGGAAGGTTGATCCTGAAACCGGAACTATACTCTACAAGTATAGTATGCCTGGCTATGTCTGGGGGGCCCCGTTAGTAGATAGATCTGGGCTTTATGGTGCATCGATGGGAGGCGATGTAGTAAAATTCGGATCTAACTATGATATCGTATGGAAGGTGAATACAGGTCTAGGTGATTTTATAGCTGAAGCCGTTATTGAAGCTTGGGGTAGATGCTTAGCAGTACAATATCCTAGAGGTATAGCCATCATAGATAAGGGTAGTGGGGAGATATTATGGATCGATGAATGGGTACCTGAAGTACCTAGAGGGCAGGAGCCGACGTTCGATTATGAAACAGGAATTCTATGGGTTTGCCGACCGACGTTAGAAAGTAACCTCGTAGCTTACGATATAGATGGTAGGAAGATTCATGTAATCGATCTACCCTCTCCACCGACTACCTATGCATGTCCACAGATATGGGCTGGCTACATCATGATAACGTGTAGGAGACATATAGTGGTTCTAGATAGAGGTTCTGGGAAGATTCTATGGGTGAGAGAATTTCCTAAGGTTATTTATGGAGGTAGAGAGCAGGATCCATTAGATGGTGGGCCTAGAACTCTAACGCATGATGGTAGAGCAGTTATATGGACGACTGACGGTGTCTTCATATGCTTCGATATAGTTGATGGTGAGGAAATTTGGCAGATCGATTTTAAACAACTCGGTTACACTTCCAGCGAATGTAGTGATCCATGGGGGTATGCTGGAGGAGTAGCTATCGATGGAGTCTTCATAATCCTTGGAAGAAATAATCTCCCAGAGGGTTCAGGGCCATTCTCCATCGATAGAAACCGGTTATTCATAATAGACTATAGATCAGGTGAGATATTGTATGCTTCTGAACCAGTTTATCAAATGGCATGTTGTTGTAAACCGATAGTAGCGAAGGGTAGAGTTATAATCGGGAGTTGGTATAAGGATTCAAAGGGTAGGACTTACCAGAACTTCTATAACTGCTGGAGGATTAAGCTATCGGATAATAGAAGGGAAAGAATCGTGCTAGATAGAGATTATACCTGGCTTGGAGGATCACATCATGGAGGATACTCAAAGGGCTGTCTACTAGGTATTGAAAGAAAATCTAGAAATAGTATTAATAGCTAGGAGATTTAACCCCCTCACCACTTAAATTTGATAAAGGAGATCGAAGAGGAATAGTTAGATATGGCGTTGGATAGATTGTATAGGAGAGAGTTTACGTTAGCCTTCATCCTATCAGCTTTACTTACGCTCGCCCTCTTCTATTCGACTTTTGAAATACCGGTAATTCTAGATAAGATACTCGTAGAGTACTTTCCTGAAGTCTTCTTTGATGTTGAAGCGATCGAGAAGGTACTTAGCATCTTAAGACCTATAGGATATACAGCTTTCACAGTAGTGGTTATTCTAATAATCTTAGGCTTTATCGTTAAGAAGATATCCCTGGCTTTCCTAGGCTCTATAGCTCTTTATATCCCTATATTTAGCTACTTCGCATTCGCAATGTTCTTCCTTACCGGCTTAGGAGTCTTAAGGTCTCTCTGGCTACCGATAATCGAGCTCTCCCCATCGATCCTAAAGTTAGGTAGCATAGTATATCTACCATTTAGCATTGTTCCATACGCACCTACAGTAGGGATGGTGATAGTATTCATAGGCCTCTCCATATTCTCCTTTAGTACGACTACATGGCTCTACGGAAGGTTTAGAAGCTATGAGCTAATGGACTTCTGGATATACAGGTATAGTAGACATCCACAGTATCTCGGATACATACTTTGGAGTTATGGTCTTCTAGTATTTGTAAGCTATAAAACCTATGTGAGAGGGGCATTTACAACCCCTCCAGCACTCCTATGGCTCATAATAACGATGATAGTGATAGGGGTAGCCTTATTAGAAGAGCTGAAGATGATTAAAAAGTATGGAGAA
This sequence comes from Bathyarchaeia archaeon, assembly GCA_038857155.1. GTDB lineage: Archaea > Thermoproteota > CALKCG01 > B24 > DRYS01 > DRYS01. The sequence goes on along the minus strand of JAWCGL010000098.1, from coordinate 193 downwards.
AGGTATGAAGAGTACCGTAGAAGAACCCCCTTCATGATCCCCCTACCTAAACCCCTAACCAAAATAATCACCTTACCAATGAAAATTGTTGGAGAATGCTTGAAAAATACGAAGGAAATAGTAGCTGTGATAATACTCTACACAACTATAATCATCGCTATATCATACATTACTACGTTAATCTTAGAGATCT
>JAWCGL010000097.1:0-5003 GCA_038857155.1 Bathyarchaeia archaeon | reverse complement strand
CTAATGCTTCTAACGGATGTCGTGTATGCTCTTCCATCGATACTATTGATGATGCTGATCGCAGCGTACCTGGAGGAGAGGAACCCGTTTCTAGTATCTATAGTTATAGGCGTTACCTCGTGGCCTTGGGTAGCTAGAGCTGTTAGATCGCAGATACTAAGCTTGAAGACTAGAGAGTTCATAGATATGTCTAGGATGGCTGGTTTAGGCGATCTAAGGATAATGTTCGAAGATCTGCTTCCGAATATGGCTTCATACATATTCATGGCTTTCGTACTATTGATGTCCGGCGCTATGATAGCAGAGGCAGGTCTCAGCATGATAGGTTTAGGCGTAACTAGAGGCATATCTCTAGGCATAATCCTATACTGGGCTCAGCTCCTAGAAGCTGTTCGTAGAGCTCTATGGTGGTGGTTCATCCCGCCTGGAGTATGCCTGGTAGCTTTAGCTACATCCCTACTCCTATTATCCACAGCTTTGGATGAATACTTCAGCCCTAGGCTTAGAGGTGAATAGCGTATGGCTCTACTCGAAGCTGAGCATGTTAAAGCATACTACTCGGTTAGGAATGGCTATGTTAAAGCTGTCGATGATGTAAGCTTATCAGTCGATAGGGGGGCTATCATAGGTCTAGCCGGAGAATCCGGATGCGGGAAATCGACATTCGTAAATACGTTGACGATGAACATCAGGCCTCCGTTACGCCTTATAGATGGAGCGATAATCCTAGACGGTGTTAAGATCTCTGAGATGGGTAGGGGTAGGCTTAAGAAGGATGTATGGGGTATCCTGGTATCCATAGTTCCTCAATCAGCCCTCAACGCTCTCATGCCGACTAAAAAAATCGTAGATTTCGTTAAAGATGTCTTCCGCTATCATACAGAGATGACCGGGGCGGAGATAGTATCTATGGCTAGAAAGCGGTTTGAAGAATTGAATCTTTCGCCTGAAATATTGCATCTATATCCTCACGAGCTTAGCGGAGGTATGAAGCAGAGGGTTGTTATAGCTATCTCGACGCTGCTCAACCCTAAACTCCTGATAGTGGATGAGCCTACATCAGCCCTCGATGTATCGACTCAGAAGCAGGTTATAAAGCTTCTCGTAGATCTTCATAGAGCGAAGATTATAGAGAGTATGATATTCGTGACCCATGATCTAGCTATATTGAGGCAGATAGCTGATAGGATTGCTATAATGTATGCTGGTAAGATAGTCGAGGTGGCTTCGACTGGCGATATATTATACGATCCTATGCACCCGTATACGCGTGGTCTAGTTAACGCTGTGATGACACCTGAACCGGAGGTTAGGAAGAGGGGTATAACGTTCATAGCAGGGGAGCCTCCGAATCTACTAAACCCTCCATCGGGATGTAGGTTTCATCCTAGATGCCCATACGCTAAGCCTGTATGTAGAGGGGTGGAGCCTCCTATACTAGAGGTTAAGGGTAACAGGAGTGTGGCATGCCATATAGCAGGATCTAAGATGTGATGGAGGCCTATACATGACTCTACTCGAAGTGGAGAAATTGACTAAGATATATGTAGTAGGCCTGTTCAGGAAGAGGGAGATACTCGCGGTTAATAACGTATCCTTCAAAGTGGATGAGAAGGAGTTCGTATCGCTGGTAGGTGAGAGTGGATCTGGTAAGACTACTACGGCTAGGATGATACTCAGATTATTGAGGCCTACCTCAGGATCGATAAAGTTTCAAGGGAGAGAGGTATGGTCTCTTAGGAGTATTGAGGATCTGAGGTGGTATTGGCGTCAGGTTCACGGTATATTCCAAGATCCGTTCGCATCCTACAACCCCCTATACAGGATAGATAGAGTCTTACGTCAGACGTTCAACCTTATAGGCGATACCGGGGCTGATAGAGAGAGTCTCATAATAGAAGCTCTGAGAGAGGTTGGCCTCAGACCGGATGAAGTGCTCGGTCGTTATCCTCACGAGCTTAGCGGTGGACAGAGGCAGAGGATAATGGTAGCTAGATGCTACCTTCTGAAACCTAAACTGATATTAGCAGATGAACCTGTAAGTATGATAGATGCTTCCACACGTGCAGGGGTGTTGAGCCTATTCTCTAGGTTGAGGGATGAGTATGGGACATCTGTTATCTTCATAACGCATGATCTAGGATTAGCATACTATGTAAGCGATAGGATAATGATAATGTATAGGGGTGAGATAGTCGAGGAGGGGCCTCCGGAGGAGGTTATGGAGAACCCCCGCCACCCGTATACTAGGAGGCTTAGGGAGGATGTACCTTTATTATACCGTAGATGGAGCGGGTTCTAGTATCGCTAGTCGCGGATGGTTGAGAGGGGATATGATCGCTGTAACTATGGAGCTAAATGTTTATATATGATAAAACGCTTATGATCATAATCGGGGAAGATTCTTGGAGATGTATAAGAGAGGGTTAGGTTCAGCATCTCTCGCCATTCTGCTATCCCTTCTAACGATAGCCGGCTATCCCAGTGTCGATATAGCCCAAGAGATACCTAGGGAGGAAACACTCATCATCTCGGATGCATGGGGCCCACCTCCAGGTTGGAACCCGCTACTACCATCCACATCATGGGGTACATTTATGATGTATCCATCGCTATTCTTCTACAGTACGCGTGATGATGTTTGGATACCATATCTAGCGGAGAGTTATAGGTGGATCGATAAATATACTCTAGAGGTTAAGATCAGACCTGAGGCTAGATGGTGGGATGGCACCCCGATAACAGCTGATGATGTCGTATTCACGTTTGAGCTCGGTAAGAAGTATGTTATAGGGTGGCTTTCACCTGTATGGGATTACCTGGAGAGGGTTGTAGCCGTAGATAGTAAAACCGTACGGTTTATCACTAGCGAGGAGAAGTTGAACTACTTCCAGCTGGTCGGGTTGCTTCACGGCTCGAACAGCGGTATAATACTACCTAAGCATAGATGGGGGCCACTCGAGAAGGAATTGGGTATGAAGATCGTAACAGAGTTTAGGGATGACGATCCTGCTAAGATAATCGGTGGAGGGCCATACAGACTTTTAACATGGAGCGAAGAGATCTGGTACTACGAGAGGGTCGATAACTGGTGGGGTAAAGATATCTTCGGCCTACCTAGACCTAAGTATGTAGCACATAAAGTTTTCAGGGATAACGTAGCCGCCGCCCTCGGCTTTGAAGAAGGCGTAATGGATGCAGCTGGACACTTCTTCGCGGCGATCTACGATATGTGGAAGGTTAAGGGTCTACCCGTTAGGACTTACTACGCTAGCCCGCCATACTATATAGGTTCAGGTATAATACACCTCTACATAAACTATGCGAAGTATCCGTTAACCGCTGTAGCTGTACGTAGAGCTGTAGCCTATGCGGTACCATACGATGAACTGGTATCTAAAGCATACTTCAACTATAGCGTTAGAGCGGCTCCGGTTCCGATACTGCATACGATCCCCGCCTACGCTAAATGGATAGATGAAGAGTTGGTGAAGAAGTATGGATTCGAGTATAACCTAGCCGAAGCTAAGAGGATCCTCGATGAAGCTGGTATAATCGATAGGGATGGGGATGGGGTGAGGGAGATGCCTGATGGGACTAAGCTCAGTCCGTTTACTATAAGCGTCCCATACGGCTGGACTGATTGGATGATGATGTGCGATATGATAGCGACGAACCTACAATCTATAGGTATAGATTGTACGACATACTTCCCAGACTTCTCGGTTTGGTGGGATCGCTTAATTAAAGGTCAGTTCGATCTAGTTATCTCATGGGATGGAGGTATGGGATTCGATCATCCATGGAACGCCTTCAGATGGATAATGGATCCAAGACTCACAGGACCAGTTGGCGAAGATTATCCAGCAGGAAACTGGGAGCGTTATATAAACTGGGAGGTCATATCGCTTATAGATGCTGCAGCTAAGGAAACCGATCCTGTAAAGCTTAAAGGGATCTATAGTAAATTGCAGGAGATATTCCTGAAGGATATTCCAGCTATCCCGTTATTCTACGGTGCAGCTTGGTATGAGTTCAGAACCGATCGATGGGTTGGATGGCCTTGCGAAGAGGATCCAAGATGGCTATCACCATATCCGTGGAACTATCCAGATAACCTACCAGTCATATTCTGTCTAGCTAAGGCAGGGGAGACCCCCACCGTTCCATCATGGATTTACAATCTACGCATACCTACTACAAAGATATTCGAGGATCTAGCAGCTGTATTAGCGATAAAGAAGGGTATATTAACTATAGATACAACACCGGTTAAAGCTGAGGTAATCGTTAATGGAGAATCTTGGGGTATAGCACCTGTAGTAAAAGAGGTTGTTGTAGGTAGGTATCTGATAGAGTTTAAGCCTATAGAAGGATATATCGCGCCATCCCCAGAGATAGTCGAAGTTAAGGAGGGTGTAATAACAACAGTTATAGGCACATATACTCCTATAACCCCTGTTACGATACCGGAGATAGAAGAGATACTAGATAGGCTAGAAACAATATCGGCTAAGCTAACGACGTTATCTGACGATGTGAAAGCTCTATCCAAGTCTATCGGAGATTTGAAGACTGCCATAGCAACCCTATCTGATAAGGTGGCAGGGCTTGCTACATCGACAGATATAGCAGGGCTTAGAGCCGATATATCTGCTCTAAGAGGAGATCTCGTAGCGATATCGACGATATCCTATGCAGTTATAGCCGTTGTCGTGATAACGTTAGTCGTATCTATCGTCTCGCTCTTAAGAAAACCTTCGAGGTAGCTTTAACCCCCTATCATTTCTTTTTTTATTCTCCGATAAACCTATCGTATAATGCTACCCCCCAACATGCTGGACAATATAGCTAGTGGTACGAATACCAGTATGATTATTACGATGAATTTCGATACAAATGTGTAGAGCATGAATATGTAAGTATCGTATAGAGGTAAAGTTAAGATTACCAGCTGATACGTGAGGATCGCAGCCCCTATCGGAAGGGGTAGAAGTATAGAC
>JAWCGL010000096.1:0-5058 GCA_038857155.1 Bathyarchaeia archaeon | reverse complement strand
CTACCTAGCACCCTGGAGCCCTTAACGGGGTTCCGGCATCATACCTGGAACCCTGCCGTCCTGCCTCTCCAGCAACCCTACCATAGTGGTTAGGGTTAAGGCTGGACTACGGCCCCACCGTATAGAGGTGGATATCTATTCTCCTTATAAAGTTTGATAGTGGATGCTAGTATACATCTTCATCGAATCTATGCTCGAAGGGTAGCTCCTTCAGTATTAGATCTCTTATAGCGAACCTGATAGCTTCAGCTCTATTCGGGTATAGTTTAAGCTCGACAAGTCTATCTAAAGCTTTAAGGTAAGCTTCAGGTAGGTATATGCTGACCAGCTTCACCGAGATGCACCTAGGTATATTCTCTAAGCTGAACGCTTGAAAATGTTGGTAGTTAATCTGTAATACCGTCTATACGTTAAGCTTAAAAAAGTTGGGTATAGAGCGGGGAGATGCTTACACTGCCTGGATATCTAGCCTCACTCTGTGGTGGTGTACAGTTTCAGTTTTCTAAGCTAAAATCTCTCCTATAAGGTGGTACGGGTAGGCTTCGACTATCCTAACATCCACCTTAACTCCCAACCTGATAGTATCATCTTTTAGTGCTATAGGCTTATACCAGATATTACGAGCTATGACGCTTCCAGGTTTCAATCCCTCCTCATCTACTAGGGCTTCTCCACGCCATCCAACCCATATACGTCTACTCCTAGATAATGCTACCTCTCTAGCTACCTCGGAAGCTATACGGCTCCGCTCACATACTATACTCGATGGGAGAGGCTTCATCTTAGCGGCTTCTGTTAACGGTCTAGCTCCAAACTTGGATATGTTAACCGAGTCGTATTCAACCTCCTTTATAAGATCTATGGTGGATTGGAAGTCTTCATCAGTCTCGGATGGGAAGCCGACTATTATATCGGTAGCTATGGATAGCTTATCGACGCCGCTTCTAAGCCTATCCACTACCTCCAGGTAGTCTTCAACCTTATACATCCTACGCATAAGCTTCAATATCCTATCGCTACCGGATTGCACGGGGAGGTGGATGAACTTGAAGCATCTACCGCTATTCAAGCACTCTATAAGATCATCTACTATAGGCTTTACGTATGCAGGGTTCATCATACCGATCCTAACATAGAAATCTCCTTCGATAGAGAGGATACGTTTAAGTAGATCTGTAAACTTCAACCCTATATCGAATCCGTAGCATGCGTTATCCTGGCTTGTAATCCATATCTCTCTACATCCATCTGCTAAAGCCCTTCTAACCTCTTCGACTACCATATCTGGTGGGTAGCTTACGAGCCTACCCCTAGCGAATCTAACTTGACAGAAGCTACATGTGCTGAGGCAGCCTTGAGCGATCTCCACTATACCTATGATAGGGTTGCGTCTAACCCTAGGCATACAGATGTTATAGCCTTCACGTCCGAGGAATACAGCCCTACCACCATCTAGAGCTATCTCTACAGCGTCTACTATCCTAGATATAGATGAGGGGCCTACGAGGGATGCTTTAGGATTCAGCTTCTCTATGATGCTCCTTTCAACTACAGGCATGCATCCTGCTACTATTAGGGGTTTACCTTCCTCTGTAAGCTTCGAAATCCTATATATCATCCTGTGCTCCGTAGGCGTCTTAACTATACATGTAACTATGACGTTTAAATCTGAATCCCTACTACTAGCTACTATACGATAGCCTGCTCTACAGAGTATTCCCTGCATAATCTCAGCTTCAGCTATACTCGAACTACACCCATAAACCTCGAAGTATATGTTAGCCATGACTATCTAGACTTCAACCCCCACCTATAGGCGGTATGATAGCTAGTATATCTCCATCCTTAACGTTGATGCTTGAAGCTCTAGCTCTATCTAAACCTACACCGTTGAGAACTAAGTATAGCCTCTCCTCCTTCAGATTCTCCTCGAGGTATAGGCGGAAAGCTTCGCCGAATCTCTCGCTAAGCTTCTCTATAACGTCGGTTACGGTAGCATATGGTTCAACCTCTATAGGCACCTCCCTAGAACCTGCGATCTCTCTAAGCCTAGCGAATAGGCGGACCTTAACCTCCATACCATCTACTATCTGGCTAGGATCTGAGAGATAAGGGTTTACCATCGTTTTCGGTTCGATAGGCTTACGGGATACTCCGATCATAGGAGGGGGAAATCTTTTTAGGCTTCAGAGATGCGATAACGATCATCCGTGGGAAGCGAGTTATCTATACGTGAGGTCGAGAGGAGGTTCATCGATTTCCTAGCATCGACCTTCATCGATTTTAGATCGATAGATTCATGGATTCATAGAGGCGTAGATACCGCTCTCCCATACTTTACACGGGTTTCACCAGACGATACGCTCAGGTTCGAGAAGGTTCTAGATATAGCCGGTATCGATGGAGCTAGATGGCTCCTCCGCTTAGATATAACTGGTAACGGGTTGCTTATCGTCGATGGAGAGCCGTATCAAGGTATCGATAACCAGCATCGTATCGCTATACTAGAGCCAGGCGCTAGGCATACAGTTTTAGAAGCTACATCGCGTAGATTATTCGGTGAGAATCCATGGATATTCTCCTTCCTAGCTTCGAATCTATCCGCTGTACTATGGGATGAATTCAGCTTAGCCTTAGCGCTTATAGATCTATCATCCCTAGCACAGAGTAGCAAGGATCTAGTGCCATACCTATCTAGAGCTGCATCTATGATAGAGTTAACGCCGAGCGTATCGCAGATCTATGCCTTAACCCGTACGCTCTACGGATTCCTGATGATCGAAGGATTACCTGAGTATCGACCGCTTAGATGGGATCTGGGATACGTAGCATCGGTTTACGGTGAAAAGGTTATCGAAGGAGCTTTAAACGATACAGCTAAACCGCATCCTAGGGAGGTACGTGAAACTGGTAGGATGGTTGTAGAAGCTTTAAGCGATATACTCGTAGACGAGCCTAGGAGCGGTAGGATATACCTATTCGGTCATAGCCATATCGATACAGCTTGGCTTTGGCCTTTCAGCGAGACTAGGAGGAAGATTCGAAGGACATTCTCGACTATAGCTAGGCTTGCAAGCCTAGGATACAGGTTTACGTATGTCCAGAGTGGTGCGCAGAACTATAGATGGCTAGAGGAGGATCGGAAGCTTTTCTCCAGAGTAAAGAAGCTGGTGGAGGAGGGGTTATGGCTTCCGATAGGGGGTATGTGGGTTGAATCGGATACACAGCTAATCTCAGGTGAATCTCTAGCTAGACAGTTTCTCTATGGGCAGAGATACTTTGAGGAGAAGTTCGGTAGGAGGTGTAGGATAGGATGGCTTCCAGATAGCTTCGGATTCTCAGCTCAGCTACCGCAGGTTATGAGCGAGAGTGGAATAGAAGTTTTCGTAACGCATAAGGTTATGTGGAACGATACCAACGAGTTCCCGTACCATGCCTTCGTATGGGAGGGCCTCGATGGGACAAGGATAATAGGCCATATAATAGTGGCCTCGTACAACGGTGTTGCGACAGCCTCAGAGCTGTACGGTATGTGGGGTAAGTATAAGCAGAGGGATAAAGCGCCTGCGATATACTCTTATGGGTATGGCGACGGGGGCGGCGGACCAACCTTTACTATGCTCGAAAGATTGAAGCTGCTGAAGAGGTTGAAGATCCTACCAGAGTTGATCGAAGCTCCGAGCGAAGACGAATATGTAGAGGCTTTACGGAGGGTTAGAGATTCCCTACCGGTATGGAGGGGGGAGATGTACAACGAGTATCATAGAGGAGTCTACACGACGAATATCCGTGTTAAACAGCTTATGAGTAGAGCTGAAAGTGAAGCTGTATGGGCTGAGACGCTATCTACTATAACCAGTATCCTAGGGTTAACCGTATACCCAGATGCCGAGTTGAAAGATGCATGGGAGAGGATACTTAGATGCCAGTTCCACGATGTGCTTCCAGGATCATCGAATAGAGAGGTATACGAGGAGGCGTACCGAGAACTAGATGGTGCTTGGATGGATCTATCTAGGATAACCGAAGCTTCGCTTAAGAATTTAGCTGAGAATATCTACGCCCGGAAAGGCTGTATAATCGTCTTTAACCGTCTACCTTGGATGGCTAGAGCTATCCTAGAGCTTCCGAGGGGATGCTATAAGACGTACGATGGTATACCTATAGATACGCAGATCGTAGATGACCATTCTATAGCTTTAATAGATGTACCACCGTTAGGTTATACGACACTTATACCTGTAGAGGAGGATTCTACGGAGAGCGGGGTTATAGTAGAGGAGTTATCTAGCGGCATGGTAATCGAGAACGAGTATCTCAAGGTTAAAGTAACCCGTGAGGGATGCATAGAAAGTATCTACGATAAAGAGCTTGGAGAAGAGTTTCTCGCAGGTTTGAGTAACATGATCGAGATTCATACGGATAAGCCTGGAAGCTTCGATGCATGGGATGTAGAGAGGGTAGCCGTAGAAGCTCCTGGTGCGAAACCTGATATAGTGGAGGAGGTGAAGGTTGTTATGAAGGGGCCGGTAGCCGTTAGGGTTAGGAGCTGCTATAGGTATAGGGATTCCGTTATAGAGCAGTATATAACGGTGTATAAGGGTTCGAGGCTTATAAGGATCGATACGATGTTGGATTGGCGTGAGAAGGGCCGGCTAGTTAAGGTGTGGTTTAAACCGAATGTGAAAGCTGAAGAGGCATGCTTCGAGGTCCCGTTCGGTGTTGTTAGGAGACCGACCGTCATAAAGGATTCTTGGGATGAAGCTAGATTCGAGGTGCCGGCGCTTAGGTGGATGGATGTATCCGATGGGTATAAAGGCTTCGCTGTGATCTCTCCTGATAGGCATGGGTATACGGTTAGAGAGGGTAGGATAGGTTTAAGTCTACTTAAATCTCCTTTGATGCCGAATCCATGGTCTGATCTAGGGTTATCCGAGACGACATACTACCTATATCCGCATCTAGGAGATTATAGGGTCGGAGAGGTTTATAGGAGAGCATACGAGGCTTGGAGCGGGGTTAGATGGGTTATCAAAGATGGCGATGGAGGGGGGCTTC
>JAWCGL010000095.1:0-5132 GCA_038857155.1 Bathyarchaeia archaeon | reverse complement strand
CCCCCCCTCAACCCTTACTATCTGAAACCTGAGTTTGATATTTATATGGCTGTAATCCCCGGTTATGTCGTATAGGGTGGTCTCGACGCTGCTACCTATAAGCTTCGAAGGGTCATCGGTAACTACTGCTGGAAGCTCCACCTCGCCGAAGGCAGGAGGCGCGTATATCGGATACCATGCTTCAGCTTTAACTCTCGCTTTTGCTCTGGGTTTTGGCATAGTCTTCTAGAAAGGGCTATACTCGGAGCCTTATAAACTCTTTGAGGAATCGATATCTAGCTTTGCGAGCAGATTTCCAAGCATAGCTATATGCATCAGTATATCATCTAAAGCATATGCGAAAGAACCTATATCTAAGCTGCATTCGATATACACCTCCAACCCATCCTCGTAAGGCTTGTAGTCTATGTATAGCCCTCGAGGTAGAAGCCTATCATCCGGCTTTAAAGCTTCAGAGAATATCCAAGCTAGGTGGGTGGGTATATGGAACGATAGCTTCGCTGATAAAGGCATCATCCACCCATCTCCTCTATCAAAGCTGCTATGAAATCTTCGATTCTATCCTTAGCGATATAAGCTCCGGCTGCCACCGAATGCCCCCCGCCTTCGCCTCCAACCCTACTAGCCGCTCTACGCATAACGAGACTCAAATCTACAGCTTGAACTCCACCGCTTCTTGGTAGTCTAGCCGATACTTTAACCTCGCTACCGGCTGCTCTAGACATAGCTATGACAGGCATACCCTTATCGGCTAGGTATGATTCAGTTACTATAGATACTACTACGCTTAGAAGATCCTCCTCGACTAAATCTAAACATCTCACAAGATAGAATTTACCCATCGAGACTATCCTACCAGGTTCGGATGTAATAGTACGAATGTAACTAGATATTTTCCCACGATACTCTCCGTAAACAGCTTCGGCTTTAGCTACCAGGTCAACCCTTCTATCGCCCATAGCTATCGCTAAAGCCAAGCCATGCAGCCCCATCCTACTACAAGCGTTAAGAAGAGATGCATATTCCCTCGCATCCCTCATATAACTAAACCTCTTCTCCTTCTGAAGGATATAGGATACTCCTATAAGGTTCTTAAGAGTGGATGTAGGATAATTATTCTCCGCAAGATACCTTAGAAGTTCATTGAACAGCATCTGCTTCTCCTCTTTGGATAGATCAGATACGGTCCTCCATCTACCAGATTCCTTTAAGCCTATCCCGAGTCTAGAGAGGAGGGATACGCATGAATCCTCATCGCCGGATAAGCCGGGTATGAAGGGATTAACTAGGCTTGCGAGAGCTACATGTAGAGGTCTACTCTCCCTCCCGGGTAGGAGTAGATCCCTCTGAACGCCGATATAACCATTCTTCTCAGCTTCATCTACTATAAGCTTATTCACACCTTTCAAGCCGCGTCCCACGTCTACATCCTGCATATCAGCTAAAGCTCCTACGATAGCTAGAATCGATAGATCTCTACATTCGATCCTAGGAAAATCTTTTAACGCTATGTAAGCTATACCTGCACCGCTTATCTCCGATTCCCCATCCACACCGTATAGATGCGGGTTGATATGTATAGAGTTCGACGGGGGCTCAGCGACTTCGGGTTTATGATGATCTAGTATTGCTAACCCGCTAACCCAACTATACCTCGATAGTAAGTGTAGATAGCCGCTACCCATATCGCATAGTATGGTCATTCTACCGGAGCCGGAGGCTTTCTCAAGCTCCGATACATCGAGCCTCCTAACGACTCTAGCGTGAAACTTCACACCAGCTCTATATAGAATCTTAGCGACTATAGCCGTAGCAGATATACCGTCGGCATCGTTATGCCCTATAACCATTACGGGCTGATTCTCATAAACCCATTCATAGATGGCTTCAGATAGCTTTCCAGCTTCTTCTATGAAGCCAGTATAATCTCTATTCATGCCTAACTTGCCGATAGTATAGCAGTCTTATAACTCCAATCTTCAGGTAGTCTCCCTATACTCTTATAGTATTTAGCCAGTTTATGTATCTTCGATTCTATAAGCTGGAGAGCTCTCTTATTGGAGCCATCACTCTTATAGACATCTAGATGCTTCTTCAAACGTTCAGCTTTCTTAAGGAGGCTCGCAAGATCCTCAGGTATGTTAGGCTCCAACCCATGCTCCCTTAGAATCTCGGTTACACTCTTACCGGTTATATTCTTAACTAGAGGTATACCGTATTGATCCCTTAGGATAACACCTATCATGCTAGGTGGTGTCATCTGCCTTCCCAGTTTAACCACTAAAGCTTCGACTTCATCAGGAGTATACGTACACCAGGAGGGAGACCTCTTACTTATAGGTCTCTTCGAATGAGATCTACCCCTAGCATGCGCTCTCTTCTTCAAACACTCTCTCCTCCTCTATCAAAGCTAGAAACTAGCTGGATCACCAGATATTTAAACTATCTCTTCGATCCTATATACCATCTCGCAAATTCTCGGAAGGCTTCAGCTCTATGACTAACTTCATCCTTATATACTCCTAGCTCAGCATATGTTCTGCTAAATCCTTCAGGCCTGAATATCGGGTCATAACCCCATCCGGCATCACCCCTCACCTCATAGGCTATACACCCCTTCACCTCACCCTTGAATACGATGGGCCTACCTCCAGGTTCACAGTAAGCAACCACGCACTTAAACGTAGCACCTCTATTATCGATACCTTCCATAAGCTTCAATATGCCTGCCAACCCTATCGTCCTATATATGTATGCAGAGTATGGTCCGGGGAAGCCTTTAAGCGCATCTATGAATAAACCTGTATCCTCTACGATCAAAGGTTTACCGATCCTCTTGGATAGCATCCTAGCTGAAAATGCAGCTATCCTCTCGATACTTTCATCTTGAACTTCGATCTTACGAACTCTAGCTATATCTACCTCTATACCGTAAGGTCTGAGGATCCTCTGAACCTCTTCAGCTTTCTTAGGATTACCTGTAGCGAACGTTATCGAACGCATCGCTATAACGCATATATGATGACAGCCTCGATATTAGCCTAGCTACATATAATGGATCTTCTCAGATAAAGCCATCAGGATGCAACGTTTAAAGATGGACATCGAGGGGATAGGTATAAGTATCTCAACTATCCATACAAGTATCCTATACCGAGCTCATGGATATAGATCGAGGGGGTATATATGGGGTATATAGACCTATACGTTAAGCCATCTAGACCCATGCTGGGATCTAAGCGTAGATTCGATGAAGCTAGATACATTATCCTAGGCGTGCCTTTCGATGGAACATCGACGTTTAGATCTGGATCGAAATTCACACCTTCAGCTATCCGTGTACTTATAGATGGTTTAGAGACCTATAGCATAAGATCCGGTATCGACTTTGAGGATATTATATTCTGCGATATAGGCGATCTACACGAATCTTTCTCCGTAGAGGAGGTGCTACGTATGGTTAAGCTAGTCGTCTCCGAGATAGTCGAGTATGGCAAGATACCTGTTATCATAGGTGGGGAGCATACCCTAACTTTAGGAGCTGTAGATGCTTTCCCAGGGATCCAGGTAGTCTTCCTAGATGCGCACTTCGATCTTAGAGATGAGTATCTAGGCATTAGATTATGCCATACGACAGTAGCTAGAAGAATCATCGAACTCGATAACGTCGAATCTACTCTTCATATAGGTCTGAGAGCTTTATCCAGGGAAGAGTATCTATTCGCTTCTAATAAGGGGATACCGTACGTTACTACGCTAGATTTGAAAAGAAAACCTGAAATCGTTAAGTCTATGATAGACTCGAAGCTGGATAGGAAGAAGCCTCTATACATATCGATCGATATGGATATACTAGACCCGGCTTACGCTCCAGGCGTAGCTAATCCTGAGCCGGATGGTATAGATACGGGTACGCTTATCGATATAATCGGATACTTAGCCTCGTATAGAGTGGCAGGTTTGGATATAGTCGAAGCTACACCTATCTATGATAACGGTTTAACCATACTACAAGCATCTAAAATCCTCATAGAAGCTATAGGGTATATCGAGGCTGGTAGAAGTTGATCAAAGAAGTACTATTATATGTGAGGATAACGTTCATAGCATCGATCTACATATATTCGACGATACTCGATCTAAAGTATCGAGAGATATCGGATGATACATGGATATTATCCTACCCGATAGGATTATCCCTTCTAGCGTTGGATCTAGCTATGACCCCTACATACGTAATAGAAACACTGCTGTTCATAGTTTTATCGATAGTTCTAGCGATCACACCAGCATTGCTAGGATTATACGGTGGAGGTGATGCAAAAGCATTGATACTATTAGCGTTAACCCTCCCCAGATATCCAGACATATATAGACCAGCCTTAACATATACTACACCCATACTACCGCTTACATGCTTCAATAACGGTATACTGCTAGCTCTAACTACATCCATCTATACTTTTATAATGAATCTTAGAACATTATTAGCAGGTAACAGACCATTCTCAGAATTCACCAACCTAAACCTACCGAAGATTATACCGCTATATTTTCTCTGCTATAAAGTTCCTTTAAGAGAATTTGCGGCGAAAGATTATCTATATCCAGCCGAGGAGATAGAAGATGCCGATGGAAAGTTTGTAAGGAAACCGAAGATCACGCTGAATGTAGAATACGATGTAAAAGCTAGGATTGAAGTATTCGAGAAGTATCGTAAACTAGAGATCGACAATATATATGTATCCTTCGGTATACCGTTACTCTTCTTCTTCACGTTAGGCTTCCTAATCGCTCCGATCGGAGATATATTATTATCACCGATACTAAACATCATCTATGGTTAAACCGCTGATAGACTAAGTAGAATCTATAACCCTCTATCGAATATACACTGGGATAGAGACCTAGGATACGTAGAATCTACCATTATATGGAGTCATACTTGGTGTCTAACATCATGAAGCCTTGGTAGGCTTTCAGCAATACCAGCTCTAATCATCCGATAATAAAGTAGCGAGGCTCTAGGTAATAAGGTTTAATCGTCAGAGTCTGCTCGCCTCGTCATCCGGCTTAGTTAAAGCCTTCCACTACATAGACAGGATCGCTCATCATCCACGGTAGATCTACAG
>JAWCGL010000094.1:0-5155 GCA_038857155.1 Bathyarchaeia archaeon | reverse complement strand
TCGGATAGAGGCTAAATCTGAAAACTGGTATAGAGAACCTGGATGGCAGGTATTCTAATGAGCAGTAGAGCAACTTTTATCTAAATATTAAGCTCTCAGAATTATCTATATGGACATCTATAGCAGGGTTATATGCGTTTTAGGTGGAGGTATACCTGATCATCTACCTATGTTGATATATTCGAATCATCTTCCTAGGGGTAGGTTTGAACGTGAAGTTAGGAATATGGGTTTAGGATTGGATGTTAGGTGTAGCGTCTACAAGGCTTATATGCCTAACGTCAGGATCGAGGAAAGGAGGATTGGAGATTACGTCTACACGGTTTACCATACACCTAGAGGCCGCCTCTCTATGACTACTAGGGTTGGGTTGAGATTCCAGCTTCCAGGTGGTAGCTGGGTTATCGAGCATCCTGTTAAGAGCATAGAAGATGTAGAAGCTTTAAGGTGTATGATTAGGGATACCACCTACGAATCTAGCTATGATGAGTACTTACAGCTTAGAAGGGATTTAGATGGGGATGGAGTTGTTACGGTAGGAGCCGATTATACGCCTTTAATGAAACTTATCGTTAAGTATATGGGTTTCAAGAATTTCGCTCTAATACTTATGAAGAGACCTGATATTATCGATAATCTAGTACGAGAGATAGATGAAAAATATGAGGAGATGTATAGGGTTATAGCGGATTCCCCTGCCGAGATAGTTAGGATAGGTGATAATATGGATGGTAGGCTTGTATCCCCAAAACTATTCGAGAAGTACTGCCTGCCATACTATAACAAGTATGCTAGGATCCTTAAATCTAAAGGTAAGAAGGTTATATCCCATATGGATGGCAGGCTTAGAACGCTTAAAAACCTTATAGCTAGGGTAGAGCTCGATGCTATAGAAGCTTTCACACCGCCACCAGGTGGTGATTTACCGGTAGATAAAGCTAGAGAGGCATGGAAGGGTAAGGTTATATGGATGAACTTTCCAGAAGCAGTCTTCCTAAAAAGTTCAGAAGAGGTAGAAGTTTATACGTTAAATCTACTCAAGGAGATTTCTCCAGGGGTGGGCTTCATATTAAGTATAACTGAGGATATACATCCAGATCATCTAGAGAAGGGGTTGAAGATACTGGTAGAGACTGTGTATAGGTATGGAAGGATACCTATCGAAGCTAACCTTAGAGATTAAATTTTTAAACCCTTTTACTATCGATGGAGGTCTAGGTGATGTGAATGCTCGATGTATCTAATATCCTATCGAGGAAGCCTTTCACTATCGTAGCTCATAGAGGTGCAAGCGGATACGAACCTGAGAATACCCTTAGAGCCTTCAGGAGAGCTATAGATATGAAGGCTGATATGATAGAAGCTGATGTAAGGCTTTCAAAGGATGGTATACCCGTAGTTATACATAATGGGAGTCTTGATAGAACTGCAGGTGTACACGGGTAAGTTAGAGATTACTCCGTCGATGAGCTTAGAGAGTTCGATATAGGTTTAGGTGAGAGGATCCCCCTACTCTCTGAAACTCTAGAGTTGGTTAAGGATAAGATCGGCTTCATATTAGAGGTTAAAGAAGTCGAGGCCTCTATCCAATCATTAGAGATCGTCGAGAAGATGGGTATGATGAAGCAGGTCCTCTTCGCCTCCTTCCATCTAGATGCTCTAAGGATGATAGCAGATTCTAGTAGGAAAGCGTATCTATGCATAATATACTCTAAACCTGGAAGACACCCATCTGAAGCTAGGGATTTAGGCTGTATAGCTGTTGCTCCACATTATAAGCTTCTATCGAGGGATTCCGTAAATCTAGCTCATAGGTTAGGGCTTAAGATTAACGCATGGACTATAGATGATGTAGAAACGGCTAGTGAGATCGTGAAGATGGGTGTGGATGCTGTAACGACGAATAAACCGGATATAATGGTATCCTTTAGGGAATCTATGCTCTGAATAAGTTTAGATATATCCGATCAAGATATCCTAGGAGGCGTAAAGGATCCAATATAGGTGTCTATGATTTATTCCTTTGCATAAGGAATTTTCTAAAGAATTGTATAGATCTCCTTCCAGACCAGCTATGCTCTCCTGGGAATACTTCTATCCATAGGTTTTCTGGATACCCGCTTACTTCATATGCCCTTCTAATAGTCTCATGAGCTTTCAACGCCGAATGTATCCAGAAACATGTATCTGATGCTCCGCTCTCTATAAGTAGAGGTTTAGGTGCTATCGCTGCTATCACGTCAGGTACATCTGCATACTTATATAGGTATGGTACTATCTGTGATCCACAAAAGTTCGGTCTAGATATAGCGTAATGTTCCGTCATCGTAGCGTAGCATATGATATCTGCAGCTTTTATCCTATTGTCAAGTAGAGCTAGGTATGTCGTCATAGTTCCTCCAAACGATAAACCCATACATCCTATCCTATCAGAATCGACTTCTCTCCTAGTTAACAAGAAATCTATAACCCTCATACCGTCGAATATGTTTGAACCTAGAAGCGTTCTACCTAGTATTAGATGTTGTATGAAGTGTACGTTACATATATCCCTACCTGGATATGGGTTGCGGTAAGCTATACGTTCACCGAAGCTTCTCCAATCTGGAGCAACCGTTACAAACCCCGCTATAGCCATCTGCTCACCGTAATTATAGTTATGCATAGCTATATTCGCTCTTCTATTCGGATCGTTGAAATGTACACCTGCGACAGGGTCCTTACCATATGGTCCATGCCCATGAGCACAGAGTATAGCAGGCTTCCTACCGCCGCCATCTTTAGGTATCAGTAAGTATAACGGTACATAGCAGTCCTCCTCTGATTGAATCAGCCATTTCTCCCTTACATAGTATTCAGTTTCCTCCGAAGATAATAATTGAGGGTCTAGAGGTGCTGGTTCAGGGAATTCTCCTAGAAGCTCTAATATCTTAGCTTTAAGTCTAGCTTTCCACTCCTCGAATTCCTCACTAGTTTTAGCTTGGAAGGACATAGAGGGCTTAATCCTCCTATAGAGTTCTAGGATGAAGTTATCCGTAATCTGAGGGGCATCTACTATATCTACCATAGTATACACCTCCACAGACTGTTATCCTATCCTTCGATTTTAAACCGTTTCTTAACGATACTTATATATTCTACATAGTTACGGAACGATATATCGGCGGATACAGCATGATCCACGCTAACTATATACCCACCCTCCTCTGTAAGCATAGTCTTCCTATCGATCTCTCTTCTTAAAGCCGATCCCCCTACTGCTAGGATACGCTTATCTATATTCCCTATCATCAATAGCTTCTCCCCATACCTCTCTCTAAGCTTAACAGCATCCATACCGGCGGCGGCTTCGAGAGGATATAAACAGTTTACGCCACCCTCTATGAATAGATCGTTTAGAGCTTCATGATTCCCATCTGTATCTACCATAATTATTTCAACACCTCTACTTCTAAGGAACCCTGTAAGCTTCTTATAGCATGGCAGCATGAACTCTTCGAAGAGTTTAGGCGATATATGTGGGCCTCTATTATAGCACATATCCTCCCATACACTAACGTAATCTAGCTTAATATTATCAACTATATCTCTACTAGATTCTATGAGGAATTCAACCCAGAAATCCATTATATCATGAACCAACCCTGGATTCCTATAGAACGATATGAGGAGTCTTTCTAAACCCATAAAATGTCTAGCTTGACCGAAGAATCCAGGCATAGATAGACCTACAACTCTATCCGTATCCCTGTAATACTCTATAAGCTCAATACTCCACGTTTTAGGATACCTCCTAATATCTCTCGGATTAAGCCTTTCTCTAATCTTAACCCAGTCAGACCAGCTTTTCACAGGGAAATCTATGAATGTAGGCATAGAGGTAGATGTTTTAAGAACTCTCATAACTATACCCATATCGTTAACTTCAACCCTATACCTCTCATTCTCTTCAAGAGTTTTAGGTATAAACCTCGGTATAGGCCCATAATCCATAGGAAACATCTCACGCTTATCGAAACCGAAATGATCGTATACATCGACACCAGCCGGGAGCCCCTCACCCCTCCACCTATTCACCGTTTCAACCCAGAAACCTAGAAACTCGTAGAATGGAGGCCTATCTACATCCTTAAATCTCATATACCTACCGAAGCGTTCTCTAGAACTTAATCTAGCTAACATAACCCCAAACTATGATAGCTACCGAGGCAATATTAATCTATGCTTACCGTAGAGATAGCGGAGGGATGAACAACGATCTAAGAGACTATGATAAGCTAATAGCTTGAATGCAAAATTCACTTAAATATGATTGTATTAATGGAACCTCTTTAATCTGAAGATCTCCCATAACCTATCTAGGGAATGTGAAGCTTTAAGGGGGATCTTAGGTCTCTCAGACAGAAATCCTAGCTTATCTGATACCTTTGAGAGACTTCAAGTTTGGAGGAAACCTTATATACCTTAGGTGGTATTCCTGAATCCCCGAATTAAACTGGGCTCCAACTCAGGTAGAAGCGGACGATGTAAAACTAGAGAGGTGTTGTAGATGGCAGAGCCTTGGCATGCTATGGAAGTGGACGAAGTTTTACAAAAACTAAACACTACTCCTGAAGGTTTATCTTCTGAAGAAGCCCGTGAGAGGCTAAAAAAATATGGGTATAACGAAATTAGGAAAGTGAAACATAAAACAGTATTTCATATGTTTTTAGACGAGTTTAAAGATATATTCATTTTATTGCTTATTGCCGCAACGATTTTTTCAGTAATTGTCGGTTATTGGGAGGTAGTGAATGAACGTGCAGAGTTTATGGAAGCTTACGCCGATGCTATCACGATAAGCGCTATAGTTATTCTATGTGCAACTACAGGGTTTATCCAAGAATATAGAGCAGAGAAAGCTATAGAAGCTTTGAAAAGATTAGCTGCTCCAAAAGCTCGTGTAATCCGTGATGGTATAGAAGTGATTATACCTGCAAGCGAAGTGGTTCCAGGTGATATACTAGCCTTAGAGGAGGGGGATCAAATCCCCGCCGATGCACGTTTAATCGAGGCTATAGAGCTTAAAACGAATGAAGCCGTTTTAACTGGTGAATCTACGCCGGTTAATAAGGAGCTAACCATGTTACCAGGGGATACTCCTGTTTCTGAAAGG
>JAWCGL010000093.1:0-5225 GCA_038857155.1 Bathyarchaeia archaeon | reverse complement strand
GGATTCTCTGAGAAACTATGTAAAGTGGATTTCAGGCTTCAGGATAGGAGGGTTAGCTGTAAACGTAGATACGGGGGAAGGCTTCCATCTCCTACCGGAGGAGAAGCTACAGGTTATAAGGATAGTGAAGGAGATCGTCGACGATAGGATTCCTATCATAGCCGGGCTTCAACCCGGCTATATACCTCAAGTTGTAGGATGGGCATGCGGATCTAGGGATGCAGGTGCAGATGCATTACTGGTATTTCCATCATCCATATTCGCCGGGGGGTATGCCTCAGAGGTTGTATACGAGTATTATAAAGCGGTCTACGAAGGGGTGGGTGTATCGTTAGTGGTATTTCAGCTTCAGCCAAATCTCGGCGGGGTAATATTCGACCAAGAAACCCTACGACTTGTAACATCGCTAGAAGGCGTGATAGCTATAAAGGAGGCTTCGTTTGATGCTAGAAAATTCCTAGAAACGCTCAGGATCGTTAAGAAATTTAGCCCCCGGGTATCAGTCTTAACAGGTAACGACAACTTCATATACGAATCTTTAGCTCTCGGCGCAGATGGAGCGCTTATAGGATTCGGTACCATAGGTACAGATCTACTAGTCGAGATGTACGAGCTCACGAAAAACGGTAGATATAATGAGGCTATGGAGATAGCTTCTAGATTACAACCTCTAGCAGACATCATATTCGCTCCTCCTGTTCGAGCATATAGAGCTAGACTTAAAGAGGCTTTAGCTATGCTCGGGATAATAAGATATACGTACGTGAGACCTCCTCTGAAGCCTATACCTGAAGGCGAGAGGGAGATTATACGTAAAGCATTGATCGATGCAGGTATACTTTAACTCGATCCACTATTAAGGGGGAATCTGTAGATCTTAGGATGATGGATTATGCCGGATCTATCTGTAGAACTGGCTGGTGTGAAGCTTAAGAACCCATTAATGGTAGCCGCTGGGACACCTACCATAAACTCTAAAGCTATGATTAAATGTATGGAGTGGGGGGCTGCTGCTGTCGTATCTAAAACTATAACCTATGCTGAACTACATAGACTCCAGCCTAGACCTAGATTCTATGTACTACATCCCGAATCCATGGATTCAGGTTTCTATTCACTCTATTCTGTAGAGCTTATGTCAGAGTTATCTCCAGATGAAGCTGTAGAGGATCTTAGTATAGCCGTGAAATATGCTAGGAGGTATGATGCGATAGTCGTAGCTAGTATAGCTGGTAGGAGTATGGATGAGTGGGTTAAGCTTTCATCGATGGTGGAAGATGTAGGAGTCTCTATGATAGAGCTTAACCTATCTTGCCCCCATGTAGAAGCTGAGGAAGGCTCCCTCATGGGTAAGACAGCTGGATCAGACCCCTATATCGTCGGGAAAATAGTCTCTACGGTTAAGAGTACGGTGGGAATACCTATTGCTGTTAAGCTTACACCGCATGGTGCAGATCCTCTAGCCGTAGCTTTATCAGCTGATAAAGCTGGTGCAGATATAGTCGTAGCTACAGCTCGCTTTCAAGGATTGGTAATCGATATAGATTCTATGAGGCCTGTAGCTTGGGGTGGTTTAGGCGGGTATGGCGGTCCATGGATGAGCCCGATAAGCTGTAGCTGGGTTTATAGGATAGTTAAATCCAGTGTTAGGGCATGTGTAGTAGGTTCAGGAGGTATAGCTGGATATGAGGATGTACTTCGCTTCCTAATGCTTGGATGTAGATCCGTTCAGATATGTACGGCGATTATAATACACGGATTCCAATTTATAACTCGTATGCTGGGAGACCTCGATAAGTGGCTTAAAGATAGAGGTTTTTCTAGCGTGAACGATATAATCGGTGTAGCTCTACCTAACATCGTGAACTTCGAGGATCTCGATAGGGTATCCGTGTACAAATCAAGTATCGATCGCGATAAATGTATTAGCTGTATGCGCTGCTTACGTTCATGCTTCTATGAAGCTATAAAAATCATGGATGGAGGACCGACGGTATATGAAAAACTATGTATGGGTTGCGGTTTATGTGCATCTATATGTCCATCTAAAGCGATAACGCTAAGACGTATAAGCTAAGTAGATAAGTAATGCTAAGAGATTATTCACGCTATGTGCCACCACCGTAGCGTTTAGATTCCTGGTTTTCTCGTATACCAGAGTTAGTATCATCCCAGCTATGAATGTGTTTGGTATACTCCATGGATCCATATGCAGTATAGAGAAAAATATCGAGCATAACGGTATAGCCATCTTCACCCCCCACGATTTCCGGAAAGCCTGATAACTGAAGCCTCTAAAGTATACTTCTTCGACTAACGGAGCTATTATAATCGAGAATATAGCCATAGCTATCTGCATGCTAGGTTTAGATATAAGCTTATACATCTCCTCCTGTATAGGGCTGGCGCCTATAATCGGTTGGAGTAGCATACTTATCAAGATATTCGCTATGACGGTAATCAAACCTGAAACTATACCTACCGCTACAGCCCTTCTATCGGCTTTCTTAAACCCGATAGATTTAAAGCTACCGCCTCTCCTCTTCAGATAGAAGATCGTAAACGATAGTAGGATGACATGGAATAGGGAGATGAAGGTAAACGATGTAAGGAACGATCCGAATAGATCGATGTTAGATAGTATAATGTAAGTGAAAGTGGCTATCGCTATAATAGATGGTATGAATACTAGAAAGGATAGTAGGAGAACTTTGAATACATCGCTTACACTCCACGTTATGTCGTCCCTATCCTTTCGTAGCGGTGCACCGCATATCGGGCAGAAGCTAGCTTCAGGTGTATCTACCGACGCCCCGCATCTACTACATATAACACTCCTACTTTCAGAAGTCATATTAGCATGCAACCTGTATCTATGTTATACTTTGAGCTAGATAGAGCTTTACCTTTATACCGGACTTCCTCGAGGACTAGTATCCTCTTAATCGCCGCCTGCAGTAAGCTATCTATATAGTAGCGGGTAACGCTTTCTTCCTTTATATGCCCAACTTCGCTGCATATCCATTGAAAACCTTCCGATACACTACTTGATGATATACCTTCAATATACATAGTATCGTTTATCTTGAATAGAATGCTAGCCGCGGTATACTCTCTACCAGCAACTTCGATACTCTCTATACTTTCAACTTTAAAGCAGCCTCCTATAAAGCCTGAATACTCTACGCCGTACATCGATAAGCTATACTTTGAACTCCAACTCCATTCTTTACCTTTAACTAGCGGGTAAGGCGGTTTAGGTATAGGCTCTAGATATGTACATGTAGCGTTATCTGTAGTCCAACCGATAAGCCTTCCCTCCTCATCGTAATAGTAACGTATAGTCGCATAGGGGTATCTCACTAGGACTTCTCTATCGCTAACTTTAATCCATAGAATCTTATATTCCTCCCCATCTTCTATACATAGATACTCTTTCTCCGTACCCACAGGTATTTCAGGCTCACCTATCTCTGTAACCTTAGGGGTTTCAGGTTGAACTACAGCTTTTTCTATTCTTTGAGCTGGGGGGGTATTGTTAGCTATGATGAAAGCCAGGTTCTCTATAAGCTTAAGGTTATCGGCGATATAACAGTATGGCTCCTGTAGGAATGATAGATCTCCGAAAGCTATGATCGTTCCATTACCCTTTCTAAGGTATACCGCTACAGCGTATCTTTCAGGCTTCTCAGCCATGGACGAGTAGGTATCATTCGAAGTATAAGCTAGAATCGTACCTGAAGAGTAGATATGGGTAGCTGTGAATAGCGCTATCTTCGTTACATTCATGGTTAGAGGATTATCGTCAGTTTTTCCGCTTACGTATGCGTAGATATTTCTGTAGAAGCCGAAGTTCTTGACCTGATTATATAGGTATCCACCCGCAAAATATACGTTAAACCTAGATGCTAAAGTATTCATCGGATACGCAAGATCGGGTATAACCACATACTCAACCGATGGATCGAAGAATAATATCAGTATACCACCCTTCTCGATATAATCCTCTATAATCTTAACCTCCCTATCGTTATAGCTTATAGTCGGTGCAGCTACTATCAAAGCTGATGCATTATAGATTTTACCTTCTATATCCTTCCAATTTCTCACAAACGCTGTAGATGCACCTCTCTCGACAAGCTTCCCAGATAATACGTCTAGATCGATCCATGATACTGTATTCCCATGGCTGAGATCCACTATAACCCCACCGTTAGAATCCGTGGTATTCGATCGAACCGCACCATACTGCGAAGCAAAAGCTACATACAGCTGGGGTGGTAGGTATATGTAGTAGAGAGCTGGCGACGGATGGACCTCCGATAGCATGGCGAAGGAGATATTCTTCCAAGTATCGCTATATACACCTTGAGAGCTTGGAGACCCACTATACCGGATACCTGTATTAAGATCTATAACTTCATACTCTTTGATACCAGCTTTCTCCGAAGCTAAGCTTATAGCATCCCTGATGGAGCCAAAGCTATCTGCTAACCCTAACCTGACCGCTTCACTACCAGTGTATATTAGCCCTCTGCTAAGCTCGTCGCGTTTTAACTTTAGCTTACCGTTTCTTCCAGATTCGACAGCATCTAAGAAGTTATTCAATGCTTCGGTAATATTATAGGGGAATAGTAGTCTAGAGAAGCCTACAGCCTTATACGGCCCGGTTTCCATTATTATTTCAGAGGGTATCAATATCGACGGGCCTACACCTATAACCCCTATATTACCTACATAGGGTGTAGGATATACGTATATGTAATCTGCAGCTATCGTTATGTAGTATCCTCCAGATAGAGCAAGCTGAGCTACACAGATCACAGGCTTAACCTTCTTTAAACTTAATACATCAAGATATATAGCTTCGATTAGATCGGCATATCCACCAGGAGAGTTCATATATATGACTACAGCTTTCACACTCGAATTCATAGCTGCATGCTCTATGAGGCTCAAATACCTGTAGGCATCCTCATCATAGAGTATCGCTCCCTCCACTCTGATTAAACCTATGATGTACTTCCTATGGATTTCGATAGGCTGATAAGTAAAGTATATCGCTATCAGGAGCGAAGCTACGAGAACTAGAGCGAGTACAAACGCCAGAACCCTCCTATAACCTACACCGTTATCCTCCATTATGAAAGGCCTCCTCAAAGGATAACCGTTACCACGTTTAATAAACTTTACGGTAGGAAAAACTAGATGCAGAGAATGCTAAA
>JAWCGL010000092.1:0-5235 GCA_038857155.1 Bathyarchaeia archaeon | reverse complement strand
AAGAACTTGTACGGATCCTCTCCATATATGTATGAGAAGTTTTTAGGTACACTACCTTTCGAGGCTAGTCTAGCGAAGTATTCCGCTTTCATAGCTGCGGTGAGGATAGCCCTACCTATAACGACGGCTTTAACATACTGGCCTTCACCGAAGTTGCTCATAGCTATAGCCTTCAAAATCTGTGTTTCGTTTATGAAACCACCAGCCATGACTATGTCCGGGACATACCTACCTCTACTCCTAAGTATCTCCGCACACCTGAGAACTTGAGCCTCTAAGTATACCGTTGGAACCCCCATTTCATCCATCATGGATACCGGACTCATACCAGTACCTCCTTCACAGCCATCAAATGTTATATAGTCTATCTTAGCTTCCGATGCAAGCTTCAACGTGTAGGCCGTAGCCGTAGGCCTGTAGGCTCCTGTTTTAAGACTTACATGCTTAGCACCATGCTCCCTAAGCCTATCTACACCCTCGAGGAATTCCTCCCTAGACGCCATACCTACACGGCTATGTCTCTCGAAACTCTTGAAGAACCCAGCCTTAAACGCAGCCTGAACCTCAGGATCCTCAGGATCCGGTATGACAAGGTAGCCTCTCCTCTTAAGCATTAAAGCTCTATCTAGATCTGCCACCCTAACCTCTCCGCCTATAGCCTTAGCACCCTGACCCCACTTTATTTCTATCACATCGACCTCAAGCTTCGTCAACGCGTATATTCCTACCCCTAACCTCTCATCTTCTACGTTTGTCTGTACAGCTATACCTCCATATATGCCATCCCAAAACTCTCTGTAGGATTCGACTCTAGATCTTAACGCAGGAGACTCTACGATCTTACCGTTAGAGATTACGGCATCAGGATCCATACCGCATACATTCTCACCGATTGTAACGAGTATACCGGATAACGTAGCTCCTATAGCTACGCTCCTCCAATGCTTAGCTGCTACAGCGGTGGATCCTAAAGCCCCTGTAACGACCGGGATTCTAAGCCTAATCCCGCCGACAGATGTTTCGACATCTACGTTTGGAAATAGGGCTTCATCTGGATCAGGCTCTATACCTTCAACACCCCTTACTTCGCAGTGGAGGTTAAAGTGGCTCCAATCTAAGCCGTAATCCTTTACAGCTCCAGCTGTGCTGAGGCCGAAGAGGAATGGCGCAGGGTAGAGGGCTTCTCTCCCCCTGAACGCTGATAACGCTATCTCGCATATGAAGGGGCACTCCTCTATACAGAGTGGGCACATCCCGCTTGTAGCAGCCGGATCCTCAACCCTTAAAGTCGTCCATGTAGTTGACCTTGAGTTTAAATAACGGGCGTTCATGACGGATCCTTACGTATAAAGCTCAAGGAGAGATATATAAGGATATCGGAAGCCGATTTCCAACTGCAAAAGTTAGCCTTCCGATATCTGTCTATTAAGCTCTTGAAGCTATCTAGGTTTACTGTTTTAATATGTTGGAAGCTCGGTAGTAGGCTATCGTACGCTCTCCGTCTAGATATGCGGTTGGGCGTTCTGATATCAGGTGGCTGGGTTAACGTACGTCTTTCAATATTTGAACCGCAAATCTGCTATCATCTAATCCTATCAGATGAGAAGGATATAGTGAACCCGCCCTACTCACCAGGTTCTAAGTGAAGTATGGATGTATAGCATCCCTCCTACAATCTGTAAGCCTTATAACCTCCACCCATTATCCTTACCCCCTTATACCTATGGTATCTAAGCTTCACTTCATCTCCTATAGTCAACCTCTAAGCGTTAAACGTCGGTTACTTAGCCTGTTAAGCTTTAAAGCTTAGACTCCTAGACTATACATGATGCTAGCTCAGATAGGTGTAGCCCTCTTCGTAGCTGGATTCATAGCAGTAATCTTAGGTGTAGCTCTTATAGTGATATATGGGTTTAGAGCTGCTAGACATAGAGTTGGAGGAGCTGTTCTCGTAGGGCCTTTCCCCATAATATTCGGGGATAGGAGCCTGGTGAAATACAGCTTAGCACTGCTAGTATTGATGGTAATACTGGTAATAATAGCCATACTGTTACCCTTAATACTGGTTGGGAGGGTTGGATAGTATCTATGGTAGTCCTATGCGAGTTATGCGGTAAACATAGAGCTAGATACGTATGTGAAGAATGCGGTAAGAAGGTATGCTCCCTCTGCTTCGATCTATATTCAGGCTTATGTAAGCAGTGCTTAAGCGTTGAAAAACCCGAGGCTCGCATGGAACCTATATACGGAGAGGCTTGGATCGCTCGATCTGAGCTCCCGATACTTTTGATACTCTTAGGTGTAGTGTTATCCTTCATAGGAGCCCTCCTCTTAGGGTTATCCAGTCTCGAGGGTGGGGGAGTTAGCGGTAGTGTAGTCATAATACCTTTTATACCCATACCAGTAGGAATAGCTTTCGGACCTTACGGAGCCTTTCTAGCAGTCGTAACATCTATAGCTGCCATCATACTACTCATAGTCCTGATCTTATGGTGGAGGAGGTTGGCAAAGAATATATAGGTAGCTCTCAAGATAGATCTTAGCAGCTGGGGGTGGAGGGTTTATTGGGTGTATCCTGGGAGGAGTTGAGGCGTAGGTACTCGCATCTGGCGAAGGAGCTTGAGGAGAAGATCATGTGCATGCAGGTTGGAGGGATTAGGTGGGAAGGCGGGGAGGAGTACGATGAGCTTAGGAATCCTGACGCCGTATCTTTCCTTAGGAGATGTGATACAGATGAGGAAGCATACGAAGTTATAGATTACCTAGAGAGGAAAGGAGAGATATCTAAGGAATATGCTGAATCTTTAAGAAGGCAGGTTAGGGAGAGAGGTGTGAGATCGTTCGGTTCTCGTAAACCTATGGGCTACTATCTCTTGAAGTATTATTATGGCAAGGATGTATAGGTTTCGATTCTAATCCAATCTAGCTTTGGAGGATACCCTATATCGGTTAGAGATTTCAATAATTCGCGTAGCTCATCTTCAAATCTTCCATCCCTTAAAAGTATGACGTATCCGTTCTTAATACCGTTGAAATGCTTTCTATCCTTTGTTACGAATATAGCCGACCGCTCCTCTATGAAGCTCTTTATCGAATCGTCGGATGCGTCGATAGAAAGGATATCTTTGATATGGTAGCTTTCCTCATATCCTAGAGCTTTCAAGCATCCGACGAGTAGTGGTGATAGCATGGCATCTATAAGTATTATAGGGGTACCCCTCATACTTCTACTCTAAAAAAGTAGAGTGATATGTATATAAAGGTTATTTACAATATTGTATCAAAAGCTCTACTTTTATGTAGATGGTACAGGAACGTTTATCCCATAGCTCTGCACCAATCTTCTATGTAAGGAACTGCGATATGCAGGAGACTGTATTCGATAGAGCATGTAAAGAGATTGTATCCATCCTAGCATCTACGCCTAACCCTACCTCTAGAGATGTAGCTAAAGTTAAGCTTGATGTAGCGAAAAAGTATGCTCTACTGAAGATCCCATCGAATAGCGAGCTACTCCGATACGCATCTGGGTATGAAGATTTAATAAAGCTTCTAAGGAGGAAGCCTGTTAGGAGTATAAGCGGTGTTACGGTAGTAGCCGTTATGACTAAGCCCTATCCATGCCCTCAAATTGTTCCATGCCTATACTGTCCAGGTGGACCTAGATACGGTACGCCTCAAAGCTATACGGGTAGAGAGCCTGCAGCACTTAGAGCTATACAGTACGACTATGACCCGTATAAGCAGGTTAAAGCTAGGGTGGAGCAGCTTGAAAGGGTTGGTCATAAAGTTGATAAAGTTGAGTTGATAATCCTAGGCGGCACATTCACAGCTCTACCTAAAGACTATATAGAGTGGTTTGTTAAGAAGTGTTTAGATGCATTTAACAGTAAGAGTTCCAGTAGTCTTGAGGAGGCTAAGAAGCTAGCTGAGGATGCTTCTATAAAGGTATCTGGTATCATCGTCGAGACTAGACCTGATTGGTGTAGGGAGAAGCATGTAGATCTTATGTTGAATCTAGGTGTTACTAGGGTTGAGATCGGTGTTCAGACGATATACGATCATATATATAGTATGGTTAGGAGGGGGCATAGAGTTTCAGATGTAGTCGAAGCTACTAGGATAGCTAAGGATGCTGGCTTGAAGATAACATACCATATGATGCCCGGTCTTCCAGGCTCTAGTAGGGATATGGATGTAGAGATGTTTAAAGAGATATTCGAGAATCCTGATTTTAGGCCTGATTCTTTGAAAATCTATCCATGCCTTATTGTTAAAGGCTCGGATCTCTATGATCTATGGGTTAAAGGATTCTATAAGCCTTATGAATGCAGCGAGCTTATGGATCTTCTAGCCGAAGCTTTAAGCTATGTACCGCCTTACGTCCGCATTCAGAGGATACAAAGAGATATACCTGCACCTTTGATAGAAGCTGGATGTAGATTCGGGAATCTTAGAGAGTATGTCGAAGCGGAGATGGAGAAGCGGAAGAAACCTTGTAGGTGTATAAGGTGTAGGGAGGTTGGACATAAGATGTTGAAGAAAGGTATTAAGCCTCGGATTGAAGACACGGTTTTATCGAGGATAGAGTATGAAGCTAGTAGAGGTTTAGAAATATTCCTATCGTTCGAAGATAAAGTGAGGGATATATTGATCGGATACCTACGTTTAAGGGTACCCTCAGAGTATGCTCATAGAGAGGAGCTTAGAGGATCAGCTATCGTACGTGAACTCCATGTATACGGACCTATGCTACCGGTAGGATTAAAACCTAGAGAGGAGTGGCAGCATAAGAGTTTAGGTAGAAGACTTCTCTTTGAAGCTGAACGTATCATTAGAGAGGAGTATTGTCTAAGCAAGATAGCCGTTATAAGTGGTCTCGGTGTGAAGAAGTACTATAGGAGGCTTGGATACTCCTACGATGGACCATATATGAGTAAGAAGTTGAAGTAGATCGCTATAAGTTGAGCAGAATATCTTGATGTGCTCCATAAGCTTATACGGTTATCGCTACGGGAAAGTCTTAAATAAAACTTCAGGAGAACAAATCCTATGGATTAAGCGGTGGTCGTCTAGCCTGGTTAGGACACCAGCCTGCCACGCTGGGAGTCGCGGGTTCGAATCCCGCCCACCGCATATAAATTCCGTTGCCATTCTTATCTCTATCTTATATCGATCCAGTCTAATGTGATCGTGTATAGCGTAGTATATACAAGTAACATTACTATCGGGGTA
>JAWCGL010000091.1:0-5244 GCA_038857155.1 Bathyarchaeia archaeon | reverse complement strand
ATTCAGGTTTCCCACTATACCTAGATTTTCCCGGTGGATCGCTATCGAACCTCCAATATCCTTTATAGGCGTTAAGGATTACTATACCTAGCTCACCTATGACGAAATCGCTTAATAATACCTCCCTCTCCATAGTCGATATCACTATATCGACTATAACTTCCTTCGATACAGAATCTTCTTCGACTATCTGTAGAGATGCTGCCCTCCTCGCTACGTAGAATCTTGCCGGACCACCTGCAGTATCGTAGGTAGATTCTACAGCATCGCTCGGAGGGGGCCATAATCCTAGATCTTCAGCTAACCTAACCGGGAGTATAATCTCAGGTGAAGATCCTATATACCCGGTATTCAGGAGGGAGTTTACCTCGATAACGCTACCTACCTTTAACCCTTTCAGACTCTTAATCCTTGTCCTCACCCTTACAGGCATACCTTGATTCCTCTACGATTTCTCTAAGAACTTCTAAGCTATACACTCTACCTATACGCTTATATGCGATCAGCCTGACGCTACCAACCCTCGACAAGGGTCTCCATAATAGAGTTCATCCTAAGGGGGGATATAAGGGTTGGTATCGATTTAGACGTCCAACCCTGGATGATCGTGGGATATAAGATCGATAGGTTCATATCGAGTTACTATATCTGGAAGCCTATCTGGCATGATCCGCATTTACGTATAGTAGCTCTCATCTTCTATGGCTTAGACGCCGATAGCCTCTCGAACCATTCCAGATCCTCATCTTCTATCCGCCTATACTCTTCTATCCTCCTCTCCACTGCTTCCACCTCTTCTTCGAATATACGTTTAAGCTCTTCTTCGAATCTAGCCGGATACCTGTACGGCTCCTCTATTGTTATGTAGAGTATCCCTGAAGCTATCCTACCGATTATCGATACTATGTACATGATAGTCATAGCTTCATGGAACCCGTAGCCCAACGCTATGATCTGATCTAGTATGTATCCGCCTATGGTAGATCCTATGAAGGATGATGATCCCGCTATAGCGTTGTACAGGCTTGTATAGGAGCCCCTCATACCTTTAGGCGATACATCTAGTAGGTATGCGGATAAAGCTACATCAGAAGCTGCTATCAGTATACCTGTGACGAAGTTTACGATTATAAGCTCGTAGACGGATCTAGCTATAGCGTATATGAGCGGTACTAGGAACAATCCAACCCTACCCAGGACTATCAGAGGCTTACGTCCAGCTCTATCTGCTAGCCTACCTGTAAACCTACGTACGATTATAGCCGTAGAAGCGCTGACGACGCTTAGAAGCGATACTTGAAACATATCCGCCTTAACAACCCTAACTATGGTTAGCGTGAATAGGGGCCATCCTAAACCCATAGAGAATCCCTGGAACGTCGAGAGTATGCATAGCCTACCGAAGTATCTGTTCGCCTTCAAAGCTTTAGTCCAATCCCTGATAGAGAAAGAATAGGTTCCATGGATAGGCTCCTCCCTAACCCTAAAAACCACTAAAGCTGCGGCTAGGTTGAATACGAAGCATAGGATTAAAGGTATACGGTACATCTCATCTACAGATCCTCCAACCCTATAGATAAGGTATCCTGACAGGACTGTCGCAGGCATACTACCCATAGAAGCCATAGCGTTAAGCTTAGCCATAACCCTACCACGATCAGATCCGCTAGAATACTCTCCTAGAAGATAGTTTGAAGCAGGTGCAGCCATAGCTAGAAGTATGTAAGCGGATAGTACAACCAATATGAAACCATACATATCGCTGGTGAAGGTTAGTAGTAGGAGTATCGACCCGTATAGTAGGGTTCCGAGAGCTATGAACGGGGTGCAAAGTCTAGCCTTATCCACTACGAAACCCCAGGGTATCTGAGCTATACTAGGAGAAACGGAGTTTATAGCATGGACGAGGCCTACCTCTGTAGGTGTAGCTCCAAGTTGAGCTGCATAGATAGATATGAACGGGCTTATAAACCCGGATCCGAATGATGATAGGAGTATCCTCCTATACAGAGCCTTCAGTATACGTACACTAGATTCTTCAGATCTAGATTCAGCCAAACCCTGAGACTGCAATACCAGTATCAAGATTCGATCTATAAACTTAATCTATGGGTGTATCGATGGATAGCAAAGCAGATATAGATGCCTATAGGAGTGGATAGCTTCAGAGGACTGGGGGTTTAGCGAAGGTTGAGGAGGGAGGTCGAAGGGAGGATATTGAGGATAATAGCGAACATAGGGATACTAGCCCTTATAATGCTAGCTCTAAGCTTCCTGAACATAAACATACCATCCATGCTAACACTCATACCACGTGAAGGATTCACGTTCATAACAGCTATAGTAGTCATGATAACGGTCATACTATTCTTCGTAGCTTTAAGAATCATACTGGATCTTATAAGGCTGGTAGATATAGCGTCGAACACCCTACTCAAACGTATACCTGGATTCAACCCTGAGAGAAGCCCATCGATAATCAGAGCGTTGAAAGAGATATCGACAGTATTCCTAGCAGCCATAGCACTATCCATAGCCACACCGCTAATAACATCCATACCAGGAATAGGAGGATGGCTAAACATAGCGTTAACCATAACAATATTCATATTCTCCCTAATACTACTATACGATGCAGGGAAAACGCTATACATAACATTCGAATCATCGATACAAGTATTTATAGACAGGATAACACTACATAACGATGATAGGGGTGAATGAAATTAAGTATAAACTATGAGGTTATGTGCTAACGGTTTAAAATAGCAATACCCACCTACTATACTGTAGATATCAACGAAATGTACATATATTATTCTTATTATAAACTGCACTTCTAGGCGATACTATTATCCTTAATATATCGCATATGTAAATCATAGACTATTTCTTTGGATTTACAAACGTTATCCCTACGAACGGTATATTCTGAGAGAACGGAAGATCACCTATCACGCCATGGATAAGAAGGTTGCCGTAGCCTAGCAAACTCTGTCCCTTCCCAGGTTGGGGTAAATCCTCGCTGCTTGCTAGGAAGTATAAGGTAGCCGTCCCATTGAAGGGTATGGTGATTGGTGTGTAGGGGGTAACCTTGCCATTATCGACGCCTACTATGTAGAACTCACTCTTCTGGAGAGCACCCCCTCCAGAATAGTACATCCACATATGAGTATACTCATCCAGCCCGATACTTCTTTGATAGAAATCCATATTTAGAACGTTGATTCTAAATACGATGCCGTCATATTTATCTTTACCACCGCCTCCCTGGCTTTTTAGGATGTTTACAGGTATGGTGAACTCTTCGTAGCCATCCGGCCATGGGGTTAGACTACCATCCGTTTCGTTGTATAGGTACCATCTGAAGGAGAAGAAGTATATCCTTGATGGGCCTAGGATATTTTGTGGGCCTTCGAACTCTTTTCCTCCGGGTACGAGTAGCTGCACAGCTTCTCTCGGGTGTAGTATTCCTCTATCCGATTCTAGGTAGAAGCGGTATTCTACGGCTTCGACTAAGCTTATATCGAGTGTTATGCTTAAGGTGTATCCTGGCTGCAGCGTCGGATGAAACCTTAACCCTTTTAGATCTCTATCCTCTTCTTCCAAGTGCAAGCTTATGATTAGAGGGTTATCTCCCTTTAGATCTATCATCTTAACGACGGTTGAATCTCTTAGGAGCCATAACCTCTTCAAAGTTACAGGTATAGAGCCGGTATTCGAAACCTCGATTATAGGGTGACCGATGGATACGACGTGATAGTAGGGGAGGCCTCTCGCATCCAGTATCTCCATAGCTCTATACTCCAGATATTTCATCCCTGTTTCTGCTTGTTTCGAACTATACTCTGTCATCCTCTGATAGTATAGTATAAGCGGTAGTATTACGCTGAATACTAGCATAGCTATAACTAGACCACCTATAACACCAGCCTGACACCTACGAGACAGCACACCGAATTTCACGATGTAATTAACCTCCTAAATACGCTATATAACTGATGATATTCACCTATTAAAAGATTAGCTAACTTATACCTTTACCCGAGAGCTATATACATAGAAAGATAGCTGAACGATACAGGGTAGTAAAGATCAACCTCGATATATCTTGAACCAGTATTAAGCGGTAGAGATAAAATTAGATCTAGACTAGAATATTGGTGGAAATATCGTTACAAGCTTGATTATCCTCTACTCAAACGTTATCCCTACGAACGGTATATTCTGAGAGAACGGAAGATCACCTACTGTGCCATGGATAAGAAGATTGGTATAGCCTACACCTTTAGCACTAGGTATGTTTACTCCCTTAGTGCCTCCAGGCTCTTCCGCAGCGAAGACTAGGAAAGCTATCTGATCGTAATCTATGGTGATTGGTGTGTAGGGGGTAACCTTACCATCGACAATGTTTACTATGTAGAACTCACTCTTCTTAAGTTCTCCCCCAGCCCCAGAATAGTACATCCACATATGAGTATACTCATCCAACGTGATACTTCTCTTATTGGGATCCTTATTGCATACGAAAACACCGAATGCAACCTTAGAGCCGGCAGGTATGGTGAACTCTTCGTAGCCATCCGGCCATGGGGTTAGACGATTGCCTTCATAGATGTACCATCTGAAGGAGAAGAAGTCGAGGAATGTCGGACCTAGTATTTGGGAGAGATCTGAGGGTATATTGCCTTCAGGCTTACCTGGTACTAGTGGTTGTGCTTCTCTTGGATGTAATACTCCTCTATCAGATTCTATATAGAATTTGTATCGTTTTGCTTTATCTAAGCTTATAGTTTTTAAACCTATCCTCGCAGTGTATCCTGGTTGCAATGTAGGTGCTACCGACCCTGTTTGTATCTCTCCATTTAAGTATAGAATTACCTGGGGGTTAACTCCAGTTATATCTATTAGCTTATCGACTTTAGAATCTTCTACTAGCCAAATCCTCTTCAAAATCACAGGTATAGCGCCTACATTAACAACCTCGATCACAGGATAGTTGGGTGAGGGGCTTACTTCATCTAAAGATAAGCCTCGAATCTTCAGTTCCTCTCTTACCCGCTTCTCTAGATACTCTACTCCTATTTCTGCTTGTTTCGAACTATACTCTGTCATCCTCTGATAGTATAGTATAAGCGGTAGTATTACGCTGAATACTAGCATAGCTATAACTAGACCACCTATAACACCAGCCTGACACCTACGATCAAACATGCCGATAAACCTCACAGCGTAGACCCCCTT
>JAWCGL010000090.1:0-5269 GCA_038857155.1 Bathyarchaeia archaeon | reverse complement strand
GGACGGAATCAGGGTTTAACCCTCTGAACCTACTCATCTGTATTATACGCTCTATACTAAAGGTATGCTCTGTATCTCTGTACATAGCTGCTCCATCCAGTCCACCCTCATCTTCTGGAAGCTGAACATTTACGCAAAGCTGATGACATATCTGGGATTTACCTGTACCGTATTCTCCATAGAATTCTGTTATAGTTTGAGTCTCTATACCACCGTTAAGGAGTTCATCTAAAGCTCTACTACCTGTAGTAATCTTCTTAACCTTACTTCTCTCCTTTAAAAGCTCATCAGACGTGATGAATTCTATAGATATGGATTCCCTAGCAGCTTCTATAATCTTAGCAGCCTGCTTCTCACCTATACCCGCCGGTAGTAGATCTCTCACCGATGCTGTAGCAAGGGATTCGACTGTATGGAAGCCTAGGCTTCTAAGCTTAGCAGCTATAGCCGGGCCTACCCCTGGTAGATCCTCTAGCGATTCATACGTCCGCTTCTCCTCTCCCCCTTCTTCCTCTTCTAGGGCCATAAGCTCAGCTCCAAGGGTAATTATCTATTAACCGTCGTATAAAGGTGTTTTCCAGGTAGATAGCGATATATTTAAGATTCGGGTAGGATGATTTACGACCCTAAGATCCAAGAGGTATAGGTATGCGATGAATGTATCGGGGGATATCTTAGAGGAGGTATGCGTGAAACTGTTAACGGATGCTGCTACCAGGCTCCCCATGGATGTATATAGAGGTTTAGAGGATGCATGTATGATGGAGGATAACATGTACGCTAAATCCCAGCTGAGGATCATACTCGAAAGCGTAGGGGTAGCTAGAGATGAGCGTATACCTATATGCCAGGATACCGGGACGATACACGTATACCTTAAGCCGGGTAGAGGCGTGATCCTCCCAGCCGATCTAAGTATACATATCGATAGAGCTATAAGGAGAGCTACAAGGGAGATACCCCTCAGGCCTAATATGGTCCATCCGCTTATGAGGGTGAACAGCATGGATAATAGCGGTAGAGGTCTACCGCTAATCACTATAGCACCTGAACCTACGATCGAAGGGTTGGAGATAGCTGTTATGCTTAAAGGTGCAGGCTCCGAGAATCTATCTAAAGCTTTCATGCTTAAACCGGTGGAGGGGTTCAAATCCATACGTAAAGCTGTACTGGAGGGTGTAGCCGAAGCTTTAGGTAGAGGATGCCCGCCATACATAGTTTCCGTTGTAGTAGGTGGAACCCTTGAATACGCTTCTATGAGAGCTAAGATGAACCTCCTCGAACCTATCGATAAACCCGGCTGCCCAGAGCTGGTAGATCTAGAGGAATCCCTCCTAAAGGATGTAAATAGTCTAGGAGTGGGGGCTATGGGCCTTGGGGGTAGGGTGACGGCTATGAAGGTTAAGCTAGACTATATCTACTGCCATACGGCTAGCCTACCTGTAGCGATACAGATACAGTGTTGGGCTTTAAGGAAGGCTAAAGCGTATCTAACGTCTAACGGAGAGGTGGTCTACCAGGAGCTATGAGAATCATGCATATCGCTACACCTGTAAGCAGAGTGGACGATCTGAAGATCGGTGATCAAGTATACGTATCCGGTTTGGTAGCTATCCTCAGAGATCAAGCTCAGAAGAGGTTTATAGAAGCTAGGATGAGGGGCCTATGGGTACCTGATATAGAGGGTCTACCTATATTCCATTGCGGACCTTTAGCCTACATGGAGGATGGAAGATGGATCGTTAAATCGATAGGCCCTACGACGAGCGCTAGGATGGAGGGGGATCTACCGGTCTTCCTAAGGTTATCTGGCGTCAGGATGGTTATAGGTAAGGGTGGGGTATCACGGAGTGTAGCAGACGAGGTGGTGAAGCTTGGAGCCGTATACTGCGCCTATCCAGGTGGAGCTTCAGCTTTCCTCCTCAAAACGCTTAGAAGGGTTGTAGATGTCTATTGGCTTGATCTAGGTATACCTGAAGCTCTATGGATAATGGAATTCGAGGATCTAGGCCCGCTGACAGTAGCTATAGATCTCCACGGCGGGAATGTATACTCCCAGGTCGAAGATAACGTAAGAGTGATGCTAGGTAAACTACTAGGTGGGCGGTAGCATCCCTGAGGGTGGATGCCCTCGCCGTCTAGGAGAAGCTAGGTTCGGTATAGACCCCGTATCCTGTAAACACCGGTGTGTCAGCCTTAGGGCCGCTCCGTTCCCGGCCTAACCCGGTTCGGCTGTAAGGGAGGTAGCCTCCCCCCTTCGAGGGAGACCCCTCCTCCACCCGGTCCTACAGGGCGGAGTCTCATATACCTACACCTAACCCTCCTAGACGGCTTGGAGCACCGCCCCTCTAGGTTGGCAGGCCCCTGCATAAGCCCGTTTCAGGTAGTTAGGGGAGGGCTAGCCCCCCAGCCCTCCTACCGCCCACCCATGAATTTTTCTTAGAGGCTTCCAGATATAAGGGTTTAGAGGTTTAGGATATATAGAGTCTAAATTTAAATATATGTACGTCTACGTGATAATAGTCTGGTGTCTCT
Organism: Bathyarchaeia archaeon; assembly: GCA_038857155.1. Classification (GTDB taxonomy): domain Archaea; phylum Thermoproteota; class CALKCG01; order B24; family DRYS01; genus DRYS01. Next base: position 2,734 of record JAWCGL010000090.1, on the reverse strand, counting down.
ATGTCTAGATATGAAGAGATTCTAGCTAGACTTCGTGATTGTATCGTGAATTTCGATATAGATGGTATAAAGGATGCTGCTAGGGAGGCTATAGAAGCCGGTATCTCGGCTTACGATGCTATAATGGATGGTATGGCTAAGGGTATGGAGATAGTGGGTAGGAAGTATGAGGAGGGTGAATACTTCCTAGCAGAGTTGATAATGGCTGGTGAGACTATGAAGGAGGGTATGAGCGTTCTGGAGCCATACCTCAGATCTGGGGAGATTCCTAGGCTAGGTAAGGTCGTCATAGGAACGGTAGAAGGTGATCTACACGATATAGGTAAGAATATAGTGGTAACGCTACTCTCAGCTTCTGGGTTCGAAGTGTTAGATCTAGGAGTGGATGTATCCGCCGATAGATTCGTGGAGGCTGTGAAGCAGTATAAACCAGATATAGTCGGTATGTCAGCTCTCCTAACGACGACTATGGTCAATATGAAGAAGGTTGTCGAAGCTTTGAGGGAAGCTGGACTCAGGGATAGCGTTAAGATAGTAGTAGGGGGGGCACCTTTAACAGAGGAGTTCGCTAGGGAGATAGGCGCCGATGGATATGCACCCGATGCCGTTTTAGGCGTAGAGATATGTAAGAAGTGGGTTAGCGTTAAAAGATAGATCTGTAAGGGTTAAATTACCTGGTAGTCTATCTTTTTATTATAGAGCTTCCGGTATTAGGGTTGAACCGATGGTTCTATTCACCGTATCAGGGGTTAGAGGTGTATATAGGTACGATCTAACATTGGAGCGGTGTATCGATATAGCTCTAGCTTACGGTAGCATCCTACCTCCAGGCTCCACCGTAGCTTTGAGTAGGGATAGCAGACCTACAGGGGTAGCTATATCTAGATGCGTAGCTTCAGCGTTAGCTTCGACAGGATGCCACGTACTAGATCTAGGCGTAGCCGCTACACCTATGACGGCTTACGCCGCTAGGATGTTGAAGCTTGATGGGGCTATGATAGTTTCGGCATCCCATAACCCTCCCGAATGGAATGCTCTGAAATTTCTAGGATCATGCGGTGTACCGTTAAGCTATCAAGCTATCGTAAGCCTATACGAGAATGTAGCTAGCCGTAGGTTTAGGTTTATGGAGCCTTCATCCGTTGGATCTATAGAGAGGGTGGATCTAGAGGATCTATACCTACAAGGATTGCTAGATCTAGTGGATCGAGGTATAATAGCCTATAGGGGGTTAAAGGTTGTTGTAGATGGGGGTGGAGGAGCCGGCGGGATCCTATCGTCTAAAGCTCTATCGATGTTAGGCTGTAAGGTTTCAGCTATATCATCTATAGGCGGATTCTATCCTAGAGGTATAGAGCCTACGCCTGAGAATCTAGAGAAGACAGCCGATCTCGTAGGTGAGGTTGGAGCGGATTTAGGGTTTGCATACGATTGCGACGCCGATAGGGTTACCTTGATAACAGATGAAGGCGAGGTTCTTAGGGAGGATTACACATTAGCTTTAACGATCATGCATATCCTATCTAAGAGGAGGATAGATACCGTAGTGGTGAATATAGCTACATCTATGGTTATCGATGATATAGCTTCAAGCTACGGCGTCAAGGTTTTAAGGGTACCTGTCGGTGAAGCTAACGTAGTCGAAGCTATGCTTAAGACAGGAGCTGAGGTGGGAGGGGAGGGGAGTTGCGGCGGCGTTATACTATCATGGTTTAATATGGTTAGGGATGGTTTGGCTTCGACTATGAGTATCGTGGAGATGATAGCTTCTAGGAGGGAGGCTCTCTCAGATATAGTCGGAGATCTACCTAGATACTATCTATCGAGGGATAGGATAGATTGCCCTCGAAATATCGCCGATAAGGTTATGGAGGAGTTTAAGAGGATAGCTGAAGGTATGGATGTAGATTATATCGACGGTGTTAGGGTAAAGCTTAGGGATGGATGGGTTCTAATCAGACCGAGCGGGACGGAGCCTATAATAAGGGTGATGTGCGAATCTAGATCTAAACTTGAAGCTGAACGTTTATGTAGAGATTATTCCGATAGGATTAGACAGTTAATCAGGGAGACTACTCCTAGATCGGCGTAACCACTATATGGGGATAGAATATGAGGGGGATGGATCAGGATAGGATAGCAGCTATAGTGGAGGAGGTTGGTGGGAGCGTAGTAGGTGTTGGAAGCGTTAGGCTCGTCTACGATATGCTGCTCCACCCCTATCCGGTTAAAGGTTTCGGATCGGGTATCGTCGTATCTAGGGATGGGTATATAGTTACGAACAACCATGTGGTAGCTGGCGGTGAGAGGATCGAGGTTTTGATGCCTGACGGCGATATACTCGAAGCTAGGGTGGTAGGTTCCGATCCTCTATTCGATGTAGCCGTATTGAAGGTTGAAGTCGACGGCTTGAACCCTGTTAGATGGGGTGATCCAGGTAAGCTTAGAGTCGGGTACATAGTGTTAGCTATAGGTAGATCTCTAGGTCTGCCAGGTGAGCCTACGGTGACGCTGGGTATAATCAGCGCTCTACATAGGAACGTAAGCTCTGAGTATGTATCGCTTCAAGATCTTATACAGACTGATGCAGCTATAAACCCGGGTAATAGCGGTGGGCCACTCGTAGATCTAGATGGGGAGGTTGTAGGTATGAATACAGCTATAATACCGTTCGCTCAAGGTATAGGTTTCGCTATACCTTCTGATAGGGTTAGGAGGGTTGCCGAGGAGATAA
>JAWCGL010000089.1:0-5351 GCA_038857155.1 Bathyarchaeia archaeon | reverse complement strand
TTAAGGGATCCGAGCTTCACTCGTAGAACGGTAGGGGTTGGGAAAGCATCTACTACAGATGCTCTAACTCTATGTGCCGTAGGGCCTACAGCTAGAGCGTTCAACGTCAGGAGGGATATACGTAAGGATGACCCATACGAAGTCTACGGTGAGATACCTTTCGAGATGGTAGTCGTCGATAACTGCGATGTAGCCGGTACCTTCATAGTCAGGGCGAAAGAGATACTCGAAAGCATAGGTATCATCAGGTATGCTTTAGAGCATATGCCGAGCGGGGATTATAGGGTTAAAGCTCCTAGGAGAATCCCGCAGGTTGAAGCTATAGCTAGGGTCGAAGCTCCTAGGGGAGAGCTGGTACACTATCTTAAAGGTAGCGGTGGAGAGCAGCCGGAGAGGTATAAGGTTAGAACTCCAACCTTAGCTAACATACCGTTCGTAGCTAAGATTCTTGAAGGATGTAACGTAGCGGATATACCTATAGCCTTCGCGGCTATAGATCCATGCATGGCATGCGAGGATAGGATGGAGTTTATAGATGAATCCAAAGGTTTAACCTGGATATGGAGTTTAGATGATCTTAGAGCCTATAGGAGGCTTAGGGAGAAAGGTTCTATATCGAAGCCTATAGAGTATATCGATAGGTTTGGAGGTGGATTGAATGTCGCTTGAACCCGAGCTATTGAAGCATGCGTTCAAGAAGCCCTTTACACTGCTATACCCATTCGAGAAGAGGGGGGTTCCTAGAGGATTCCGCGGACGGATAGAGTATGATATGGCTAGATGCACCGGATGCGGTCTATGCGCTAGAGATTGCCCTTCAGGAGCTATAGAGATGATAGGTAGGGGGAGGACTGCAGAGTTTAAGGTACACCTCTACATGTGCACATTCTGCGGTCAATGCGCAGATAGTTGTCCTGTAAATGCGATAAGCTTCACAAACGAGTATGAGTATGCATCTGCAGATAAATCTAAGCTTATATTCGAGTTTAAGAGGCCGGTCGAAGAGAAGAGGACGTAGCTTAGAGTAGAGTCCCTAATTTAGCTTCTATCGCTATGTATCTCCTGGTATGATACCCTTTCTTCTATGATACTATGCAGCTGCTTAGACCCGATCCTAGATCTATCATGATTATAGTTTACTAGGTAGACTCCTCCTAGGATCAGCATAGATCCGATTATAGTTTTCAAGCTTACCTCCTCTCCGAGTATTAGATGGCTAGATGCTACGGCTGTCAACGGTACTATTAGGCTTGAACTTGAAAGTACAGATGCATCCATCCTCCCTAGCAGTATAAGCCATATCGTAGCTCCAACCCCGACAGCTATAGGCCCAGAATATAGTAGGATAGCTAGATACTCTACGACGATTACCGGTTGAGGTTCGATCGGAAGGCTTACGGCGTAGAGTATGATGGATGAGATCGATGCTTGGATGAGGTTAGCTATCAAAGGATCTATAAGCCTCAATCTAAGCTTATAATATATCGTACTGACAGCCCATAGGGATGCTCCGAGTAATAGTAGAAGCGAAGCGGATGATACCTCTACGGTATTATCTCCACCTAGCAGTATAGCTACACCTAGGAAGCCTATCGATGTACCTATAAGCCTCGATAGCAGTAGCTTCTCATTCAAGAATAGTATAGCGAGTATGAATACCATCATAGGCTGAGTATAGGTTAATACAGAGCTTAAACCTCCACCCTGATACTTTAAGCCTAACCCTGACGACGCGAACTGGAGGGATACTATGAAACTGTATACGATCAAGCTGCCGATAGTAGGTTTAAGAGCGGAATACCTCCTCCTACCGCGTATAAGGTAGTATGCTAGTATCACAGGCGATGCTAGAGCTAGCCTATCCGCCTTAAACCTTAACGGATAAGCATATCTAAGCCCCAACTTCATTACGGGCCAGTTTAAACTCCAAGTTAAGGTCATCGATATAAATAGCGCTAGATCTCTATACCCTCTATCCTTCATAGCGTAGCGAATTGACTATACGATATCTAGCTATTAAAGATTAGATACACAGTTTTTAGGAGTATATTGCTCGAAGTAACGTTTTTCAGTTTGGGATGTAGATTCTGATGTAGAGTTATGGAGGTATGGCCCTACATACTACCGCTACCGGTAGATAGGAGTAGACAGGTGGAGTTTCTGATGACTGTTCTAGGCTCCCATGTATCTATGGATATACTTAGATGTATAGGTTCTAAGGGTGTAACTTATCAGAGGGAGCTTATATTGGAGCTTCCATATTCGAATAAGACCGTTATCTCGACGTTGAAGAAGCTTGTAGAGCTAGGGGTTTTAACAGAGAGTATGGAGAAAAGGGTGGAGGATGGTAGGGTTAAATGGGTTAAACGTTACGAAGCTACGGATATAGGTAGATGGATAATATACCTACTTATACCGCCTCAAACTATGAGCAGAGAGGAGGTAATGGATGTTGTTAAGATGCTTTTAAAGCTCTATATAGACGGTTTATCGAAGCTATGTAGAAACTACGATATAGAAGGTAGGATCATACTCGATATGATAACTAAGTATGCTGAAAGATTAGATGAATCTTAAAGCTTCGAGGTTAGTCGGGGAGGATGCTTCGATCTTAAGCATCCTATTTATCGTAGAAGCTAGGTTTAAAGTCTTAGATTCTTCTCCATGATATACGACTACCCTCCTAGGTTTAGGCTTCATACCTCCTACGTATCTTAGAAGCTGCCTTCTATCCGAATGCCCACTGAATCCTTCGATCGATAGGACCTCCATCTTAACCTGGTATAACTGTACCCTTCCATACTCGTCCGGTAGGGTTACCTCCCTCAACCCGTTCTTCAGTTTACGTCCGAGGGTACCCTCAACTTGGTAGCTGACGAATAGCAGCGTATTCCTAGGATCCTCGCATAGATTCTTGAAGTACTCTATGACCGGCCCCCCCTCCATCATACCCGATGTAGCTATTATTATAGCTGGTCTATTAGGTGCTAAAGCTTCCTCCCTACCGCTAGCATCGTTAACTACTATAAACCACTCAGATTTAAACGGGTTAACGTTCTCACGTAGTATCTTATCCCTTATATCTCTAGATAGGTATTCAGGGTAGGCGGTATGTATACCGGTAGCCTCGTTCACCATACCTTCTATGTAAACCGGTATTTTTTCGAGTTTACCACTCTCCATATAATCTTCGACCACCATCAATATCTCTTGAGCTCTACCTATAGCCGGGGTCGGTATCAACACCTTACCACCCTTCTCTACACATGAATTCACTATGTTTACGAAGCTAGCTTCAACCTCCGTTCTAGGTGCCATCAAATCTTTAGGTGCACCATACGTAGACTCCATTATGAGGGATTCGGCTCTCGGAAAGCTTGCGTGAGCAGGTTCGAAGAGCATAGTCTTACCATACTTGAAATCCCCTGTATAGACTATGTTAAATAAGCCTTCACCGATATGTAGATGGACTATCGATGATCCTAGTATATGCCCTGCATTCCATAGGGTAAGCTTGATATCTGGAGCTATATCGACTACATACCCGTATCTAATCGGGATAGTATGAACGATCATACTTCTGACATCCTTCTGATCATATGGAGGTATATACCCACTCTTAGTCATAACATCTAGGAAATCGAGTTGTACAAGAGTCATTATAGGTAGCGTAGGTTCGCTACAGTATATCGGTCCATCGTAGCCGTACTTGTATAGGAACGGTATAGCTCCACAGTGATCTAGATGCCCATGGGAAACTACAACCGCATCTAGATCCGATAGATCTAGCCCATCTATGTCAAGTCTCGGAAACATTTCTGAAAACTTCGATGCACCAGGATTTATACCGCAATCCAGCATCACCTTACTCTCTCTAGTCTCTACGAGTATGCATGATCTACCGACCTCCCTAAAGCCTCCAAGAAACCTTACGATAACCTCGTTACCTTCGAAAGTTAGAGGTCTGAATATAGCTTCGCCGAGCGATCTTAGAAAGTGCTCCCTCTCCTTACTCTCGGAGTAGAGCACCTGTCTAACCTGCGTAATAGTCCTAGAGGGTATCTGCGGGCTTCTCAGAACTCTAGGGATCCATTTAGTCTCCTGGATTATGTTGTTGAGGTTTGATCCATCCTTACCTACGGCTAACCCTACATTCTTCGCCTCTATTATAACCTCACCTAGGGTTGGATCGAAAACGATATTCGTTATACCCGCCTCTTTAGGTAGTATAGATTTTATAAGGCGTTCCGCATCCGCTTCACTCCTACGTATCGATGGATCCGATCTAACTACTATACGCTTCCTTATACTGTTAACTATAGATGGTACGATGTAGGGTTTATCTATAAGGAGTATCTCAGGCTTCCTAGCGTATAGAGCTATCTTAGCACCTTCAAACTGTACCCTAGTAATCTCTACATCGCTAGGTATGAACGTAGCTAGAGCTTCCATAACCTTACCAAGTATGCTATTCGTAGTTTGCAGACCTTTAGGAGCGGATGTCAATCTAATCCACCGTAGACTTTAACCCCTAGCGATTCTAGGAGGCTCTTCTTCTCATCATCCGTAAGCTCCCTGTAGCCCCCAGCATCTACAACTGCTATATCGAAGCTATCACCGCTAGCGCTATCCCTCCTCATAGCAGATACTATCGCTTTAACGATTATCGGTAGAGCTTCGTTAACCGATAGACCTTCCTTAAACTCTGATTCGAGTATACCGAGAGCTATAGGCGAACCGGAACCTGTAGCTACATATACTTCACGTGTTACGCTTCCGAACGGATCTATCACGAATAGCTTAGCACCTTCATCATCGTAGCCGCCTATTATAGCTTCGACTAGAAGTACGTAGGGGCGTTGACTGAAGAGTATATTCGATGCAAGCTTAGCTACAGAATCGACAGGTATCAATCTACCCATCCTAGCGGAGTAGAGTTTAGCGTTAACCCTGAGTAGCTCGACTATACTCTGACCGTATCCCGCTATACCGGCTATAGTCATAGCTACATGCCTATCTATCGGATAGAGCTTCCTACCCTTCTTATGAGCTATATACGACCCCATAGTAACCCTAGTATCTGTAGCCATTATCACCCCATCACGGCATACAAAGCCTATCGTAGTGGTACCTGTCCTCATATACTCGTATACGTTGTCACGTCTCATATGCTCTACCACCCAGAATACACCGCTTCTACGGAAACTATCCTGGAGTTTAAAACCCCAAGCTATACATAAGCGGTAAGCCTCCTATTTTAATGTTTAGATACACTACATCGGTTAAGCTGCATATTTTCATGTAAGGGTTTAAAAGCGTATAGCTACTAATATGTATCAGAGATGCTCCTA
>JAWCGL010000088.1:0-5364 GCA_038857155.1 Bathyarchaeia archaeon | reverse complement strand
TGCCCAGTTTCATCGCCGTTAAGCCTCCTCCCCCTAATCCACTCTCCATCCCTGAATACACCCTCATCAACCCATAGAATCTCTACGTTCGATGAAAACCCATCTAGAGGTAGGAATCTTAACAGGAAGTTGACGCCTACGGCTACATATGTATCATCATCTACTGCGATCATCAGACCTGCGGCGGGCGTTTTACCCTCGTAGGGGAAGCCTGGCCATATCATCCTAGCTCTCTCAGCCAACTCCTTCGCAAAGCTTACCTGCAGCTGGTAGCCTCCAAGCCTACATACAAATCCTCTTACACGCACCCTAACCCTCCACATAGATACCGTATGCGTATAACCGTAGGATCCATCATCTACGAACCCCATCATCCTGCCGGTACCCTGATACCTAGCAATCAGAGGCATCATACCTGAGAGGATCCTATAGCTATCGGCTAACGGATGCTTCTCAGGTTCGGTTACATCGTCTATACCGAACGGTGAAAACCCTATAGCGTTGTATCGGCCTAGAGCATGGAATACATACGATGCGCTCCTCTCATCCCTCACAGTCTCAGGTATGAATAGAGGATTATCTAGCCTAGCATACTCGCTGCATACAGAGCAGAAATCCTCCCTATAGATATCCGGCGCTATTATATCGATATGCGATACTGCGGCACGCCAAACCTCTAACATACGCGATACAGGGCCACCGCTCGGATACTCTCCAGGCTTACCATCCTCGTGCATGTAGGCGCTGGGTCCGAGCCAAGCGTTCACATACATGGGTATGGGATACTCAGATTTACCTGCTGCAGCTACGCTATCTACGAAACGTGCGAAATGCCATGCCATGAAAACCTCATCAGCTCCTACACCGAACAGCTCCCTCCATGTACCTGAACACCTATCCCTCCTCCACACACATCTCAGATACGGGTTAAGCCTCTCCTCGTTAACGCGTAGATACTCTATGAGCTCTCCAGGTACTTCTTGATCGAAGCATTCTTCAGCCAGCGGGTGGTGGTCCCTCGATGCTCCTAGGATACCTACCTCGTTCTCCACCTGCATCATGATAACCGTATGCCTTTCCCCATCGACTTCGCGTATATGCCTCATAAGCGTTTTGAATGCACGTGAATCAGCTTCCGAAGCATCCCTACTGAAGCATGTGATAGCGTTCAACCTTCTACCCATGGGATCTTGAGCACGTGGGAACCTCTCAAGATCCGTCTTCACCCATTCAGGAGTATAGGATGAGACGGCATTCTTCCACGTACCAAACCAGAGGAAGATAACCTTCAAGCCATGCCTACGGGCCTCTTCTATAAGCCCATCTACTAGACGGAAATCGAAGCATCCCTCCTTAGGCTCTATAAGCTCCCAGGTTATAGGTAGTAGAACTGTGTTCAAGCCGAGGGATACTAGACGCGGCCATATCGGCTCCATATAAGCTAAGCTAGATGAAGACGAATTATGCACCTCCCCGCCGAGGATTATAAACGGCTTCCCATCGACTATCAGCTGCTTCACTCCCTCGCACTTACGTAGATGAGGTATACCTCCATCTAGATCCGTCATAGATAGATCTACCTAAAACTTTCATTCCATGATGTATCGATATAAGAGTTATCAGGGTCGCATAGTATTCGACTATTTTCATTCTATCAGGATGCATAGGGGTTATGCTGCATAAATCAGAGCCGTCTATATTCAGGGTTCTATCTCAAAAGGCTTAAATAATAGAAGTTCGCTAGCCTCCCCCAGGCGATGGGCCCGCCCTCAACGTCTAGGCTACCGTCCTTAGGCTGACAGCGGCTCGAGGTGTAGCATGTTTGAAGGTGTTATCGATCTCGCTGGATCTAGCTAGAAACTTCATGGATATAGATGCTATAGTAGGCTATATACTTGAACGTCAGAATGAAGATGGAGGCTATACATTCTGTAGGGGTACCGATTCTAGCGCTGAGGATACATTCTATGCTATAGAATCTCTAAGGATCTTATGGGTTAAGCCTAGAAATATCGGTAAGACTATACGCTTCCTAAAAGGCCTTCAGTATAGTGATGGAGGCTTCGATTCTGTTAAGATAGCGTACTACGTCGTTAAGTCTCTAGGGGTTCTAGGTTATAGTCCATCGAGATCTATGCATCGATTAATCGATGAGGTTAAGGGTATCATCTCTAGCTTGGGAAGTCTACCGGATGTATACGTCGAGATATCCTCTGAGCTAGAGTATCTATACCTAGCTGTAGAGCTAGCTGGTATGCTCGAGATCGGTGTAGATCGAGATTACCTTGTAGAGAGCGTTTTAAGGTTTAAGAATAGCGATGGAAGCTTCGGTAGCGTCAAGCATTCTAGGATAGCATCCACATCGTATGCTCTAGATACCCTTAAGATCTTAGGCTATAGGGTGGATTCCCTCGCAGATACTTTGGGATGGGTTAGGAGGCGTGAATCGCCTGATGGAGGGTTTGGGTATGAGCCTGGAGCTAAGCCTATATGCCTAGAGGATACATACTTCGGGTTGAAGGCTCTGGAAGCTTTAGGTGAGAAGCCTAGGTATCAGTTCGAAACTTTAAGATTTATAGCTAAGCTCCAGAATCTTAATGGAGGGTTTCGTAGATCTATATTCCTAGGCATATCTGATCTAGAATCGACGTATAGAGCTGTACGCTCAGCTGCAGCTATACTATCATACCTCTAGGTGGAGGCTAGACGATTGTGCTACCGTATAATACCGGATCCTGTTATGAAGGTTATCGTAAACGGTCTACTAGATTCATCTTGGGGTAGGTTCCGTAGAAGTACGATAGTAAGGCTGAAGATCGATGAAGATCAGGTTAGGGTGGGTATTGGTGAAGGATGTATACATGGATGGGAGGTTGAAGTTCTTAGATCCAATCCTATAAAGGGTAGGTGGATTGAGATAGATCCTCCAGATATAGCCGTAATCGAAGGTGTGAAGTATATCCCTGAGAGGATGACATCGGGTATGCCTAGAGGCTTGGTACCGGTCTACGATACATCTGTATACATATTCATCAGCAGTGGTAGCCGGATAATCTTCCCAGCTTATAGATGCTTCGATATAAACCTCGGCGGGGGAAGGGTGATCTCCATCGTAAGCCCTAAAACCTTGGTTAAAGATATCGTAGAGACGGTTCATCCAGCTTTCCCAGGGGAAAAGTATAAGGGGCGGGTGAATAACGTAGAGGTAGCTATCGAATCTCTCGAAGAATTCTTCGAAAACGAGTATAGCATCGGGATCCTCGAAGAGAATCCTATGAAAGCCAAGGATAGAATCAAAGCTTTAACGCTACTCGGATCCTACGATATAAAGACTGTAATCGAAAACGTAAAGCATAGAGGTAGTGGTTGAGTATAACCTGGCATATATTATCTGGAAGGGGTTGAGGGGATCGATACCTATCGACATCCCCTTATAGGGTATACACCTATCTTCTTCGCATATTCCACCTCATACTTCAGGTTTTCAGGTGGTATACCTGCATAAGTCTCCCCACCGTTATCGAATATATACCCTCCAACTGGAGCCGCCGCGTATATACACCTCTCAACCTCCCTCCTAATCCTTTCAGGATCGCCATCCAATAGAACCCTCCAATTAGCATTACCGTTGAATACCACCCTTCCTTTAAAGGCTTCAGCTAATATACCGATATCATTCTCCACACCTACATCAACAGAGTTCACCTTATAGACATCCGTTATTATATCCGTTATATGATCCATATGGGAATCCATATGCAACCCTCTATGCCTCCTACCATACCTCTCATACAACCTCAGATTATATGGCAGGGTGAACTTCTCATACATCCTACGGCTTAGATAGCCTGAATGATCGTCTGAAAGACTTATAGAATCCATACCTCCCCCGATCCTCTCGCAGCGATACCTCTGTAATGCATCGTACGCCTCCTCAAGCTTCCTCAAAAGCTTATGCATCTCGTCAGGATGCCTGTAGAGCCATGTATAGAGTCTCTGAGGGCCTAGTAGAGATCCAGCTGCGGATACAGGTGGATGGATCTGCAGCCCTCCCCTACCTACAGGTATATCGCCATACTCACTCCTAACGAACCTTACAAACTCATCAAGCCTATTATAGTATGCTTGTATATCTGGATGGTCATCTGGGTCCGGGACTTCAAGCCTATCTATATCCTCCAGACTCTTTATACACGGGATTATCCATGGACTCCTCCAAGGATGCCTCTCATCAGGCATAGCTATACTACAACCGAAAACTATACCCTCAGCTATCGAGCCTATATCTAGGTGAACACCTATACCGGCTATATCATCCTGAAGCCATTCGAAACGCCACTTCAAACCCATAACCTGAACATCAACCATAACCCTGAAGCTAGAATAATACTCCATCAAGGTATAGCCGAAAAGCCAAGCATAATATGGGCCGCCGACGCCTATCACTATAGGAACCCTATCAGGCTCCTCAAACCTATAGACAGCCTCAACCCTCTCACGATTCCTCTCAGCAATCCTAGAATACTTCGAATAATCGAATACTACCATACACTACCCCTCTACAATCCGTAGATTAATCGCTAATATAAGCTTTAATATAAATAGATAAAAAATTGGAAGAGGTTAAGTTTTATGTTACATTATCGATAGTGTCGTCGATACCTGGTATAGGAATCCTAGTATTACCGCTGGTCCTGTAGCTGCAGCCATACCTATAGCGAAGGGCATAGCTACATCCTCGTATATCTTAGCCCCTCCGATCCTCATAACGATAACCTTAGCAATATACGCCACCATAGATGGTACTAGTACATTCGGTATAAGCATACCGAAACCTAAAGCTACCCCTGCAGGGTTAAGTGGGAACCATGGATACTTCGCATGTAGGAAGTATATTATGGATACTATAGCTGCTCCCGCAGAAAATAGTATCCACTGAGAAGCTCTAGGTCCTCCGCCACCTAGAGAACCCCTCCAATACTCCCCCGCCTCTGTTATACACGCATACGTGGGTGCTCTCTGGTAGTAGTTATGAGGTGCCCCTGTATAGTTGAAAGCAGATAGATTTAATGCTCCGAAACTACACCACATAGGTAGAAACGCTAACGCGGATACAGTTACTCCTACGATTATAGCTATCATCGTCGCGATCAGTATATACTTAGAATGTAGGCCTTCAAGAGATGCTATCTTATACGATTCTAGAAGGGTGGCGACGGGTGCTGCCCTTAAAACCGTGAAGTACCATGGATAATCGCTCCTCAATACGAGATACCTAGATTGTAGGTTCCTTATGAAGAATGGCGACATAGGATCTGCGATAAACCAGTATCTGAAGCTATACGTCCAGTTGTGAGCCCAATA
>JAWCGL010000087.1:0-5377 GCA_038857155.1 Bathyarchaeia archaeon | reverse complement strand
GCTCGTCTAAGCTGCTCGAAGAATTAAGGATCCCAGGCGTGCTATCCTACGAAGTAGAGAGGAAGTTTTTCGGTAGATCTATCAAAGCATTGAGAGTCGAATCCGATAATGTCAAACTTCTCAGCGAAGTTTTAGCTACTATATCTAGGAGCCGGTATGTAGATAGGATCCTCGAAGATGACCTCAGATCTTCTACACACTATATGCTAGAGAAGCAGGTTAAGCTATGCAACTGGGTTGAAGCCGATTTAGAATCTGTAGACGTAAACGGGTTCAAAGTGGATAGGGCGTACAAGGTTAAAGGCGAATTGAAGACTACCGATACGTTGATACCCCCGCTACGTACACTAGCATTTCATGTATATCCTTTATCGAGGTTCGGTTCTCCTAACCCAGATGTAGATCCGATAGCCGTCATAACGATGGGGACATCTGATGGATGTGTAGAGCAGTATACGCTAGATGATGGAGAGAAATCTATGCTGATGAAGTTCGTAGAGTTTGTAGAGAATTATGACCCGGACGTTATAGTAGGGTTTGAATCGAGTAGATTCTGCTGGCCGTTCATAGCTAGGAGGGCATCGCTGAACGGTGTTAAGCTACCGATAGGTAGGGATGGCAGCCCACCGCATACGAGTGTATACGGTCATACATCTATACCCGGCCGTATAAGCCTAGATCTATACGACTTCGTAGAGGATCTATACGAGGTTAAATCCAAGGATATCGAAGGCCTCGCAGAGTATCTAGGGTTAAAGTTTCCGCGTAAACCTATACCTGATTTCAAGGTTTCAGAGCTTTGGGGTAGAGATGAGAATGGTAAAAGAGAGGTTAAGGAATCTAGTAGGATGCTCGTGGAAGCTATACTTAAGCTATCTGAAGAGGTAATCCCGCTAGGCCTTCAGCTATCGTCCATAGTGGGTCTTCCACCTGATCATGTATTTACCGCAGCCGTAGGGTTTAGGGTTGAATCGCATCTTATGTTCGAAGCTATCGGTAGAGGCGAACTCATACCTAAACGAGGTGAAGCCGAGTATGAGAGGTACACCGGGGCTATAGTCCTGGAACCTAAACCTGGTATACATGAAGATGTGCTCGTACTAGACTTCAAATCGCTATACCCGTCGCTCATAATCAAATACAATGTATCGCCGGATACCTATATCGAGGGTGGTGAAGCCTTAGGCATCGACTTCTACGAAGCACCTGAAGTTAGGCATAGATTTAGAATGGAGCCTAGAGGGATGTATCCGGAAGCATTATCTAAACTCCTCAAAGCTAGAGATGATGTTAGAGCTAAGCTTAGGGAGGCTGAACCAGGTACCATCCTATACAAGATACTCGATGCGAGACAGAAGGCTATAAAGATCGTAGCTAACGCTACGTACGGATACGCCGGTTGGGTCGGCGCTCGCTGGTATATGAGGCCTGTAGCTGAAGCAGTCGCAGCTTGGGGTCGGGCTACTCTTAGATCGGTACTAGATTACGCATCTAAGATAGATCTCAAAGTGATCTATGGGGATACAGACTCCATATTCGTAGAATACGATGAAGCTAAGATCGATAGGCTTGTAAGGTTCGTAGGAGATGAGCTTGGCTTAGATATAAAGCCTGACGTACGCTATAGACGCGTGCTATTCACAGAAGCTAAGAAGCGTTACGTAGGCCTAACAGAGGATGGACGTATAGATTTCGTAGGCTTCGAAGCTGTGAGAGGTGATTGGAGTATGCTAGCTAGGATCGTCCAGGAAGCTGTAGCAGACTCGATACTGAGAGATGGATCTATAGCTAAAGCTATCAAGCTATCTAGAGACTACATAGATATGGCTCGTAAGGGTATCCTACCGCTAGAATACTTCATAGTATGGAAGACTATCTCTAGACCTCTAGAGGAATATAAGGTCAAAGCCCCCCATATAGAAGCTGCTAGGAAGCTTATAGCTAAAGGCTTCAAGATAAGTCCAGGTGACCGTGTAGGATACGTGATCGTTAAGAGGGCATCCCAGAAACTGTACGAGAAAGCCGAACCATACGTGTACGCTAGGATAGAAGATGTAGACTTAGAATACTATGTAGAGAACCAGGTACTGCCGGCTGCTCTAAGGATACTAGAGGTTCTAGGTGTAAGGAGAGAGCAGATTCTAGGAAGACAGGCAACACTCCTCTAGAAACGTTAGATCCCGCTAGGTAGCCTCCTATAAACTTTAAATAGCCTCCCCCTAATATCGGATAGTTTAGCAGTTTAGAGGGCGGCCGTGGTCTAGACTGGTTAGGATGGGGGCCCTCCAAGCCTCCGGTCGCGGGTTCAAATCCCGCCGGCCGCATATCCCACATATACCTCTATATATGGGCGGTATAATGTACCCTCTAAGATACGCTATAACCACGATTATCGTAAGTATAACTATAGCTATCAAAGCTACAGCTAGTACAATCCTGTAAACCATATGTGCAGCGAACCTGCTCAACGGTACACCGGTATCATTCTTATCGAGATAATCTTATAAACGTTGCAGATCTCCTCGAATCCCCTTATCCAATCCGACCTATATCGATAGATTCGTTAGTGGTCTTATCTCCTCCCCCACTACGTACATATCCTCATCTCTAACACCTATCCTCCCGGGGATATATACGCCAGGCTCTATGGTTAATACACAGTTCTCCGGTACCGTATGCTCGCTTACCGGGTTTAAGAATGGAGGTTCATGTATATCCAACCCTACACCATGCCCAAGGCCGTGGATGAAGAACTCTCCGTAGCCTAGATCCGCTATAGCATCTCTAGCAGCTCTATCAACCTCTCGGGATGGCACCCCCGGTTTAAGGGCCTTCAACGCTCTACGTTTAGCTCTATCAACCGCTTCGAGGAGATGACCGTACTTCTGTTTAAAGTCTCCTAGTAGGAATGTTCTCGTTAGATCTGATCTATAGCCTCTATAAGTTGCACCTAGATCGACCACCACCACGTCATCCCTCTCTATACGTCTAGATGACGGCTTAGCATGGGGTTTTGAAGATGAAGCTGAGGAAGCTACTATAGTCTGGAAAGCAGGGGATTCAGCGCCCATCTTCCGCATAGTATACTCTGCCTCGATAGCTAACTCCCACTCAGATACCCCCGGCTCTAGTATATCGACGACTATATCCATAGCATTACAAGCTATCTCCGCAGCTCTAGCTATAAGCTCCACCTCGTAGGGATCCTTCCTCATCCTCATCCCCCATACGGTATCCATACACTCTTTGAGATCAGGTACAATCCTACGTATAGCTTCATAATCCCTCACCGATAGCCTATCGAAGAATATCGTAGAAGGCCTCCTCTCAGAGATTATATGCATCATCCTATCCGCAAACCTATCCCCAGGCCCGTATACCTCTAAAGCTAGGAGCGACCCCACCTTCGATCTAGCCTCCTCCTCTTCGAGCTTAGGTATCAGGAGTATAGCTTCATCGTAACCGGCTATCAGGCATCCTGTTTCTCCTCCTGTGAAGTATAGCATATTCGATGGATCCATAAGCAATACGTAGGAACCGCTGCATAGCTTCAATTCGCTTATCAACGTCTGCAGCCTTCTAGCTAGTATATCTTCCAATACACACCCCTCCTACAGGTACCCTACGGAACATAATATCCTGGAAGCTAATATCTAGTCGTATACAGGTTTTTAACTATTATAGTGTATGAGGGTTTAATCCTAGTAGCTTTAGTAGTTTCCTAGCTGAATCGGTAGGTCTCTAGAGGTTGGAGGAGAAGCGGCGTAGTATGGTCTACATAAAACGTATAGAGATCAGAGGGTTTAAATCGTTTAAAGGTCGGACAGTGGTAAATCTATGTAGAGGCTTCAATGTTATAACAGGTCCAAACGGATCTGGGAAAAGCAATATAATCGATGCTATAAGGTTCGCTCTAGGCGAGCTTAACCCTAGGATGTTAAGGGTTGAAAAGTTTTCGGAGCTTATATGCGATAGCCTCGAAGCGGATTCTAGGAAGGCGTACGTGAAGATCGTGCTGGATAATAGCGATAGGCTGATACCTATCGATTGTAGCGAGATCGAAGTTCAACGCTCCATAGATGGTAACGGTAGGATGGGTTACAGTGTTAACGGGCGTAGATCATCGAGAGAAGCTATCATAGATATGCTATCTACGATAGGGTTATCGCCTTCAAGCGCTAACATAGTTATGCAAGGTACCGTAACAAAGGTAGCCGATCTCTCTCCTAAACGTAGAAGGGAGCTTCTAGAAGAGATAATAGGTATATCGGTATACGATGAGAAGAAAGCTAGAGCAGAGGAGGAGCTTAGGAAAGCTGAGATAAACTTTAGGGTAGCCGAAGCTAAGCTTGAAGCTATAGGAGAGCAGCTGGAGAAGCTAGCTAGGGAAAGGGAGCAAGCCTTAAGATACATAGATCTGAAAGCTAGGGTTACGAAGCTACGGGTTGCGCTTCTCTCTGCTAAGATAATAGGTTTAAGAAGCGAATTGGAAGAGCTATCTCGGGAATATGTGAAGGTTCAATCGGATATCGAAGCTCTACGAAGCCGTCTTGAAACCCTTAAAGCTGAACGTAAGAGTATAGAGGATGGGCTTGCAAACCTGCCGATCCAGCCTATCGAAGCCGATAGTCTATCGCCTCAGCTTTCGCGATTGAAGGAAGCTAAGATTAGGCTTGAGGAAGCGTTGAAATCCGTAGATGGCGAGATCTTTTCGCTCAAGGAGACGCAGGAGGATCTAACGGAGAAGCTATCTAGCGTGGAAGCCGAGATTAAAAGTATAGCTGAGAAAGTAGAGGAGCTATCTATAGAGGAGTCGAAGCTGGTTGAAGCTATAGATGGGAGGAGGGTCGAATACCGCTCCCTCCTAGATCGTATAGGTAGTGTAGGAGCGCATCTTAAGGGTATGGTGGAGGATATAGTTAAGATGCATGACGAATATGTAGAGGCTATAGCTATATATTCTCAGCTGCGTAGCTCCATGATAGATTGTGAAGCTAGGCTATCCTTCATAGAGAAATCCATAGAATCTAGAGAGGAATCTCTGAAGAAGCTTAACGGCGTAGAGGAATCCATCAGACAGCAGAGAGAAGCAGTTCGATCTGCTAAGCTTAAACTACAAGAAGCCGCCGCTAAGCTTCTCGATAGGCTTCAGACGCTTATCTCGAAGATAGGAATGCTAAACACTAGATCGTATTCAGCCTCCTCTCTGGTATATAGATGTAGAGATGTTATCTCGTATCTAAAGTCACAGTTGGAGACTGTCGATAAACTAGCGAACGTATATTCTCTAATGGATGCTATTCAGAAGGTAGTATCCGATAATCCATCGCTAGGTATCTACGGGTTATTATCCGATAACGTTAAGTTTAGAGACGAC
>JAWCGL010000086.1:0-5378 GCA_038857155.1 Bathyarchaeia archaeon | reverse complement strand
CATCCACCGCTTTCAAAGGTTCAAGCTTTCTACGTATCCTCTGCAGGCTGGTCAGATCCTCTCTAGTCGGCTCCCTTACTACAGGGGATTCGATCTCTATCCTCAGAGCTGTACTACCCATATGCGGCCTGTATAGTTCGAAGACATGGTGTGTAGGCGTTAGGATGGTTTCTCCATCTCTCGTTAAACATATACTCTGTAGCACGTTAACAGCTTGAGCTATATTAGCCATCCTCACCTTCCTCGAATACTTGATGAATAAGTTTAGAACAGAAGCGGCAAGTATAGCGTCTCTCAAAGTGTTTTGCTGGTATAAGCCGTTCTCAGCCGTAGCTTGCGGATGCCATACACCCCATTCATCGACTGCGATCCCTATATCCTTCCTACCTTCGGAGAAGAAGTCTACTATAGATATAGCTTGCCTTATCTCATGCTCAAGATGCTGGATATCGAATAGAAGGTTGAGGTACTGCTCATCCGTGAAGTCTATATCCCCACCGTAGCGTTGGAGGTTACGGAAGAAGTAGTAGTGTATGGATAGATAATCGATTAGATCTATGGAGTTTCTCAAGGTTTCCATGAACCGGAGATTCCAATCCGTAGATATATGCCCGCATGCGATCAGCCTAATAGTCGGATCGGCTTGCTTTAGAAACGTCGCGAATCTACGGTACTCCCAAGCATAGTATACTGGATCGAAGGATCCACCACACCCCCAGCTCTCGTTACCGATACCCCAATACTTAACCTTATACGGCTCCGGATAACCGTTCTCAACCCTAAGCTTCGCATACCTACTATCCCCGGTATGATTACAGTATTCGAGCCATGCAAGGGCTTCCTCTGGATCCCCTGAACCGATGTTCACACATATGTATGGCTCTGCACCTACAAGTCTACATAGCCTAATGAATTCATCCGTTCCAAACTCGTTCGTCTCTTCACCACCCCACCAAATATTGATTCTTCTAGGTCTACGTTCTACCGGGCCTATACCATCCATCCAGTGGTATGTATCGGCGAAGCATCCGCCGGGCCATCTGATGATCGGTGCATCGACCGAACGGAAGGCTTGAATAACATCCATCCTCAAACCATCCTCGTTAGGTATATCGGAGCTTCTACCAACCCAAATACCCGGGTATATACAGCGTCCTAGATGCTCGATAAAATGCCCGAAGATATTGGGATCTATATCGCTTATCCGCTCATCTAATCCTACGACTAGTTTACAACATCCTCTCATAACTCCTAAGAAGCATGTTAGATAAGCCTTTAGTAAACTTAAACCTAATCCTTAAAGCATATATATCCTACATCACTCTAGGTGATAAAGATTTATATCTAGGTATCTGATATATCTAAGTATCTGATAGAAATGTGCGGGGATCCACATACACGCTCAAAGCATCCGCATGGATGTGGACATATACATCACCCACCCCATCCTCCTGTCCCGATACATCTTGGACCTATACGTGGATTACTACATGTAGCCATACTTAAGCTTGTTAAGGAGAAGCCTATGCATGGAAGCGAGATACATTCGCTTTTGAAGGAGAAGTACGAATTAGATGTACCTAAACCGCTTGTATACGGTTTACTACGGAGATTAGAGATGCATGGCTTACTACATTCTAGATGGGATACGGAGAGTGGAGGCCCGGCTAAGAGGATATATACGATAACCGATGAGGGCTTAGAGTATTTAGAGCATATGTTGAAGAAGATCAATAAGGTTAAAACTATGATAGATCGTCTATTAAGCTGACAGATCTAACCCACCCTATACCTCGTATTCAAAGTATCCATTTACAACTATCCCTGAAGTATCATAAGCTATTAACGCTATGGTAATCAGCGATCGTTCCAACATAAAATTTAAGAGCTATGACGGATGATCTATATCGTTCGGTGGATGATGTGACAGATATAAAGATCTCTGTAATCGGTGCTGGTAGTATAGCTTGGTCTGCTACGTTGATCCGTGATCTTTGCCTTACACCAAGCCTCTATGGAAGCACTATCTCGTTTATGGATATAAACAAGGAGAGGTTGGATCTCGTATACGATTTTGCGAGGAGGTATGCGTCTGAGGTTAAAGCGAACTTTAAATTCGAGAAAACAAGCGATAGGAGGGAATCTATAGAGGATTCTGATTTCGTTATAAACACAGCTTTAGCTCGTGGGCACGGATATTATGAGAAGATGCGGAGTATATGCGAGGAGTATGGCTATTACCGAGGTATAAATAGCGTAGAGTGGAATATGGTATCAGATTACCATACTATATGGGGATACTATCAGTTTAAGCTTATGATGGATGTAGCTAGGGATGTAGAGGATTTAAGCCCAGATGCATGGCTATTCCTCCTAGCAAATCCTGTATTCGAAGGGACAACTCTACTTTCGAGGGAAACTAGGGTTAAGGTTATAGGCTTATGCCATGGGCATCTAGGCTACTCTGAGATAGCTGAAGCCATAGGGTTGGATTCGGATAGAGTGGATTTTGAGTGTATAGGATTCAACCATGTAGTTTGGCTTACAAGGTTTAGATATGAGGATAAAGATGCGTATCCACTTATAGATGAGTGGATAGAGAAGAGTTCTGAGAAGTATTGGAGGAGTTGGCGTAGAAAGCAGAGGAGCCCGTTCGATATACAGATGTCTCCAGCTGCTGTGGATATGTATAGATGCTACGGGTTGTACCCTGTAGGCGATACGGTACGTGGAGGTACGTGGAAGTACCACTGGAATCTAAGGGTGAAGAGGAGGTGGTTCGGACCGACCGGTGGACCTGATTCGGAGGTCGGATGGAAGATGTACCTCGATAGACATGAGGAGTGGATGAACAAAGCTATATCAGCTATAAGAGATGAAGCTACGCCGTTAACCCAGCTGCTACCAGCTAGGAGGAGTAGGGAGTCTATAGTACCTATAATGGAGTCTATAACGCACGATAAGAAGGGTATCTACCAAGTTAACGTTATGAATCAAGGAGTAATAGCAGGAATACCCGATAATGTAGCGGTCGAGATGCCTGCAGAAATCGATGGAAAAGGTGTACATAGGATTAGAGTGGAAAGGCTACCTAAACGTATAATGAACTATGTGATATACCCGAGGCTTATGAGGATGGAGTGGGCTCTCGAAGCATTCCTTGAAGGGGGAAGAGATATGCTATTCGATTGGGTGATAATGGATGTTAGAACTAAGAATACGAAGCAAGCTAACGGGGTTATAGATGCGCTGCTATCTATACCGGAGAATGAAGAGATGGCTAAACATCTTAGGTGAGCCGCTGTTGTATCCCTAACTTCCTATCCGGTAATTTTATCGAGTAAATGGATCCATACACTCATAGGTCCTGGATCCCTATTCGCCCAAGCATAATATGGGATAGCTTCGAATCTAACCCTCCTAACACTATATCGTAGCTCATCTATAGGTATGTAGAGTGTTCTTTCGCTATCGTCTAGCTCTAGGATATAGCCGCTACCTATAATCTTCATGATGCCTCCTAGGATATCTCCATCCCATTCCAACTCGAATCTAGCGCTACGATCTATAGCTAGATCCCATACATCGAAGCCTTCGTTATCGATCTGCTCTACGCAGTATACTAGTGGGCCTCTCGTTACGGCGACTCTACCTGTATTCTCGGCAACCCATGGATGGGATGCTATAAGCCTTACAGGCATATCCATAGATAGCTTTATAGAGTCTCCGTAACTCCATACCCGTTTAACCTCTACGTATGAGGCGGGGTTAATCTTCGTATCGAGCTTCCTCCCATCGACCTCTATGGTAAAATTACGACACCACCCAGGTATACGTAGGTATATGGAGAATTCATCTTCTCGTTCTGGTTCGATCGATAGTACTACCTCACCGTTCCACGGATAATCTGTAACCTGCCTTAACGTAACCCTACCATATCCTAGGGAGGTGGAGACCGTACTCTGAATATATAGGTTAACCCATAATCCTTCGATCGATTTGGAATAGATGTATCCAGGGATGGAAGCGATAAGCCTAGCTATATTAGGTGGGCAGCATGCACATGTAAACCAATCCTGACGCCTATGACACCCTCTATCTGCTAACGGGTTTACATAAAAGTAGGATCTCCCATCTGTGGATATACCCGATAGAGCTGCATTATACAAGGCAAGCTCCATAATATCCGTATAGCATGCATCCCTACTAGCGTTAAACATCCTCCAATTCCACATAACGCTAGCTATCGCAGCACATGTTTCAGAGTATGCCCTGTAGTTTGGGAGTTCATAGTCATCGCCGAAAGCTTCTCCTTCATACCTAGATCCGCAGCCGCCCGTTATGTACATCTTACGGTAAACCATGCTGCACCATAAACGTCGTAGAGCTTCCCAAACCCTATGATCGCCAGTCTCCATGTATACGTCTGCAGCTCCGCAGTTCAGGTAGAGTGCACGTACCGCATGCCCTACTATCTCTGAAAGCTCTCTGAACGGTTTATGATCTATATGGTATGGACTCCCGCCTATGAGACCTAATCCGCGATTATCTATGAAGAAACATGCTAGATCGAGATACCTCCTATCTCTAGCAGTACGGTATAACTCGACGAGGGCCATCTCGACTTCGGGATGGCCATCTACACATCGAAAACCTCCAGTTATGAAGGTATCGTATATATTGTCTGCAAACCTTATAGCCGAATCCAGAAGTTCGCGTCTACCAGTAGATCTATAGTATGCTATCCCAGCTTGTATAAGATGGCCTGCACAGTACAGTTCATGACTATCCCTAAGGTTACCCCACCTCATACCTTTAAGTTCGAACGTAAAGTATGTGTTGAGATATCCATCTTCATCCTGAGCCGCTATTACCTCCTCGATAACCAGCTGGGAGAGTTTGTAGAGATTCTCATCAAAACTGTATGCAAGCGAGAACGCTACAGCTTCTATCCACTTATATACGTCGCTATCGTTGAAACGTAGACCTGAGAATGGAGCTGAGATCCTCCCCGCTGCACGTCTAAAGTTATCGATACGCCCAGTACTCTCTAATAGGCTATACTGGGATGGGAGGGTAACCTCTCTGAGAAGCTTTAGTTTAGGAGCCCAGAATCCATCCTCTACGTGTACTTCCTCGATAGGTATAGGATGAATCTTAGCGTAGGGGCTAGTGGATGTATCTATGATAACTGTATTCGACAACATATCCATCCATAGCTTCCTAATCCCCT
Organism: Bathyarchaeia archaeon; assembly: GCA_038857155.1. Classification (GTDB taxonomy): domain Archaea; phylum Thermoproteota; class CALKCG01; order B24; family DRYS01; genus DRYS01. The sequence continues at coordinate 145 of JAWCGL010000086.1, read as the reverse complement.
GCATATAAGGAATTCTACACATTTAAAAGACTATTAGATCGTCGAGCGATCGCTTAAGGGGTATATCGCAAAGAAGCCTATGGTACCACATGTTCTAGACGCCAACTCCCTCTCGATCTCCAACGCATAACTCTTCGAACATTCG
>JAWCGL010000085.1:0-5448 GCA_038857155.1 Bathyarchaeia archaeon | reverse complement strand
GTACACCTAAGCTTGCGAACGGTACCGTCACGGTATTCGCTATAAGCGATATACATACAGCATCCATAGGTTTAAACCCTAAGCCTACCAGTAGGGTAGTTGAGATAGCGATAGGAAACCCGTATCCATCTACACCTTCTATAAGCCCTCCGAGTAGGAATGCTATGAAGAGGGCGTGAAGCCCTCTACTACTAGGTAAGCTACCCCTCATCCACTCGGTAAGCTTCCCTATACATCCACTCTCTCTAGCTACGTTGTATAGGAATACAGCGTTCACCACTATCCACGATATAGGCCAGAAACCGAACGATAAACCGTATAGATAGCTCGAGAAAGCTATGTAGAGCGGAGCTCTATATATCGTAAGGGATATAGCGAAGCATACGATCGACGATAATAGAACGGCTTTCCAACCTAGAATCTTAGGTACGCATAACAATACTATGAGCGATAGTATAGGTATAAGCGAGGCTAGACAGGAGAGGGGGAGGAATCCTATCGGATCTAACGGTTGCATCCATACATCCATAACGATTGCAGTTTAACCTATACGACTTCCTTATAAATAGCACTCCATAGATCATATCGATGGATATAGATCTAGATACCTCTACATGGAAAGATTTTATGATAGGATATGGGAAACATTTATGGGAGGAGGCTATATCTAGGAGGCTGAAAGCTATAGAACTCAATATTCTAACGTAAGATCCTATCTCTATACAGTAGCTTAGTCGGTGTCGCTACTATATCCACCTTCACATCATGCTCCTCGATGGGTATCCTATCTACGAGCTGTAGATCGTGGATCGTAGTCGCTACAGGTATATATCCGTAGAGCATTCTCGCTAATGAGATCTCCCTATCACCGTATCCTCCACCCTTCCCTAGCCGATTAAACTCTCTATCCACAGCTACACATCCAGTTACTATAAGATCGGGTTTCGGAGGTTTATCTACTAGTAATCCTAGCTTGAAAGCCCCCTTTATCGTCGATGCATAACCTTCCATACGTTTAACTCTAGATGGATCTATAATTATGAACCCGCTTCTAAGTCTAGGTGTAGCCATAACCACTTTCTTACCCTGCTTTAAAGCATCCTCTCTTACAGGCTTCTGAGCGTAATCTGGGTTAGCTAGGATGATAGCGCTCCTCCTCCACTCATCTGTATCCGTTAATCTAGCTGCAGCCCGCCTAGATCCTTCGAAGTTTGGTATACGCCCATAGCATGGTAGAGGGTATCTAGCGACCCCCCTCTCTTCGAGTAATTTCCAGATAGCCCTCCTCAAATTCTCCTTAGATTCAGCGATACTCAAGGATTAAACCCTCCTTATCACTGCTACGAAGAAGCCGTTACACAGATCCCTATGAGGATATAACCTTCTAGCATAGCTTAAACCTCTAAGGCCATCCGATCCGAGGCTGATCCTAGGTTTAGATAGATAGAATCCCGAGTTTAACCTGAGAAACCTCTCTAATACCAATTCATTCTCCTCCAACATTAAGCTACACGTCGAGTATACTATACGTCCACCAGGCTTTACGTATTTCGATGCGGATTCTAGTAGTTCGTATTGGAGCATAGCGAATCTAACTACCCCTTTATACGTTAACCTCCACTTAAAAGCCGGATCCCTATGTAGTATACCTGTACCTGAGCATGGAGGATCTAGTAGGATCGCATCGAACTCGATATCCGTTAACGGTAGATATCTACCATCAGCTACGACTATATGATTATCTCCGATAGAGAGCTTCTCCATAAAACTCTTCATCATATGAACCCTCTTAACAGATACATCTATAGATAATACATCAGCCTTTCCATTTGTTATCTGGAGTAGATAGCTGGTTTTAACCCCGGGAGCTGCGCATAGATCGAGTATACGTTCACCCGGTTTAGGATCTAGAAGAGCTACCGAATAACAGCTTGATAGATCCTGTACCTGTATCAACCCGTCACGGTAAGCTCTAGATGATGGTATAGGCTTCTCGTAGCTCTCCAGAGCGTATACATACGGTATACCATCGACTGGTCTAAGCTTAAAACCTTCATCCTCGAGTATCTTCAAGCAATCCTCCACACCTATCTTGAACGTATTAATCCTAACGTATACTCTAGGCTCGGTTTGGAAACCCTCGACTACTTCTAACGCTAACCCTCTACCTAAGGTTCTCTCTAGATACTCTATAAGCCATCTAGGCTGTCTATACGTTAAAGCTATCCTATCAAGCTCGTGAAGCCTAGTTTGATCGTAGCTTAGATGTATTATCCGACCTAGATACGGTTCTATCGGTTGAAGAGCCTCCCACCCGTAGATCGATCTGAAAGCTGATACGTAATCCGATAAGCTGTATCTAGATTGGGAGGTGCCCACCTTAAACTCGTACACTACTATCCTGAAGATATTTCTAAGGGTGGATGGCAGCTTCCCATAGGGCTCACTGCCTAGTATCGATTCAGCTATAGCGTCTACCAAGTTTAAGCTCTTAGTAGATTCGTATACTATCCTGTAAGCCGTACGTAGAGTTTCGATATCTGAACAGCTATACTTCTCAGAAGCTTTGTAGAATGCCGATTTAACGCTAGCCCTCTTAGATTCTACTATCTCCAGAGTCTCGATGGCTATCCTTAAAGCATCGGCTAACAATAACGTGTTAAGCAATCTCTGCTTACGATACTATAAGGTTTTACCCTGCCGGATTCTAAAGCTGAAGCCTATACTCTCGAGTATAATCCATTACCCACCTATATGCTAGCTAGGGAAAGTTTATCTTTATGTATAGGCCCATTAAAACTTGTTCATCCTTGCAGCGTCTAGGAGTTATACTCCACATATCTAAGAATCATAATATCGTAGTGAAGCTTGAAAGTGTACCTAAGATCGGCGATTACGTTTTCGATCGGGATCTTAGAAAGATCGGCGTAGTTAAAGATATAATCGGATCTACATCATCCCCCTTCGCCCTCGTTAGATGCGAATCTACATCTACGCTGCTTGAAAGTGGAGTCGCACTCTATCATTCTCCTCCACGTAGATCTAGGGGGTAGTTAAGCCTATGTCGACTGAGGATAAAGATGTAGAGGTTATCTGCCCCCATTGTAAATCCCGCAATCTGATATACGATTATGATAGAGCTGAGATCGTCTGCAGCTTATGCGGATCGGTTATAGACGATAAGCTTATGGATCCAGGTCCTGAATGGCGTGCATTCGATGATGAGCAGAGGGAGAGGCGTACACGTGTAGGTGCTCCCATAACGTACGCCGTACACGATAAAGGTTTATCGACGATAATAGATATTAAGCCTAGAAGCGGTCTCCCGATAGGTAAACTAAACCAGTTTATGAATCTTAGAAGACTGCAGAGTCGTAGCCGTCTATCTAGCGCTAAGGATAGAAACCTAGCTTTAGCTCTTAGAACGATAATGGAGGTGGTATCTGCGTTAAACTTACCTAAATCTGTCTTAGAGACTGCATCTGTAGTCTACCGTAAAGCTTTGGAGAATAATAGGGTTAAAGGTAGATCTATAAAGAGTATGGCTGCAGCCGCCGTGTACCTCGCATGCCATCTATGTAAGCATGCGAGAACCCTAGATGAACTATCGAGGATATCTATGATGGATAAGAAGGAGATAGGTAGAAGCTATCGTTCGCTTATAAAGGATCTTACGATAACGGTTACACCTATACCACCGCATAGCTACGTTAAGCATATAGCTAAGCCTCTACAGCTCCCAGCTTCAGCTGAGCTTATAGCATATAGGATAGTAGAGGTCGCTAGATCGCTTAGGATAACCAACGGGAAGAATCCCACTGGTATAGCTGCCGCAGCTTTGTATATGGCTTCGATTATAGGCGGGTGTAGGAAGACTCAGAGGGAGGTAGCTGAAGCTGCGAACGTTACAGAGGTAACCGTGAGGAATAGGTATGCAAACCTAGCTAGGGATATCCAAGTCGATATATACGTGTAGCGTAATCTATCTAAGCCCTACTTAAACCAGTATCCTGGAAGCCATCTCGCTTCAGCCTCTATAAGCTCCGATAGTATCTTCTCTGCTCCCCCTATATCGTCTACATAGCCGTCTAGTATCATAGCCTGTATAGCTAGACTCCTATCACCTGATAACGCTGCATCTATCGTCAGCTCATACTGTATGATCCTAGGTATAGTCAACCCTACTATAGATTTAGGCAGCCTACCTACATGTATCGGATGTATACCTGCTGAATCTATGTAAGCCGGAACCTCCACTATGCTCCACGGAGGTAGCCCCTCTACGCATCCATCGTTAACGACGTTAACCCCAGGATAGAATATAGGTTTATCTAATACTATGGATTCTATAAGATTCACGACACCTATACCCTCCTCCTCCAACCCTCTAACCCTTATCAGTTCATCGATAGGCTTAGCCTCTGAAGCTATAGATCTAAGAAGCTCTTCGTATGGCTTCCTAGCGTTATAATCGTAGATAGTTCCCTCTGGGAATAGCTTGAAACCGTATCTAGCGATAGCTTCAGGCTTCATGAATATATGCGGTAGGAATTCAGCTACATGTCTACCAGGACCGGCTATCAACCCGTAGATCCTGTATATATCGAATATCAGCTTCGATCTCTCAGCTATACTTGGACTCCTATTTAGTAGCTCCTCCAGTTTAGGATAGCCTGCTTCACCTTTAACCGTGAAATCGAGGATCCAGTAGAAGTGGTTTATACCGCCTACATACAGCTTGACATCCCTCGATGGTACATCGAATATACGTGCGATATTATCTACTACACCGAATATACCTGTACAGAGCCCGTAAGCCTTCACTCTACATTCCCTAGTAACCGCTCTCGTAAGAACTGTTAACGGGTTCGAGTAATTGAATAGGTAGGAGTTAGGGGATATATCGGCTAGATCGTTCGCTATATCGATTAATACAGGTACATGCCTTATCCCCCTCATAATACCTCCAGGTCCGACGGTATCACCTATCATCTGCTCTACACCATACCTTCTAGGAACCTCTACATCTAGATGCGTAGCTTCAACCCCACCCACACCTATCGTAACTATAGCGAAATCCGTCCCTTCGAAAGCTAACCTTCTATCCGTATACCCCTCTATACGTATATTCGTACCTCTACCCATTGCCTCGATTATCTTCGACGATACATTATACATTACATCAAGGATATCCCTATTCACATCGATTAAAGCTACGGTTAGCTTACATTCATCGGCTAACCTACTACGGGTTAAAGCCTTGATCACAGACGGTGTGAAGGTTAAACTACCAGCACCTACGAGCGATATCTTAACCTCCTTCATCTCTTCTCCTAATCGGTATGGAGCTTAGCTAATAACAATACTTTAATGACAACTAAATATTTAATACTAGTTAAATATAGGTATACTCTGAGCTGGATATGGGTGAGATTAGGGTAGGCATCG
>JAWCGL010000084.1:0-5472 GCA_038857155.1 Bathyarchaeia archaeon | reverse complement strand
TTCACAGAGATGTTCCCTATGTGGGTTTGTAGACTCTTGATAACAGCCGATACTTATGAATGGGCTTTAACAGCTGGACGTGTAGCTACAGGCTTCGCTACATCTATAATAATGTCCCCTGCCGAAGCTGGAGTGGAGGGTGTAAAACCTGGAGATACACCTGATGGTAGGCCTGGTGTCTACGCGCAGATATACCATACCGATAGGGTGATGTTGAGGATCCAGCTTCTGTCCAGGATAGGGCAATGTATACTTACATGCCCTACGACGGCTTTATTCGATGGGCTTAAAGATGCGAAGAGGAGGTTTAAGGTGGGTAAAAGTCTGTCAACCTTCGGAGATGGATTCCAGAGGGAGGATGAGATAAGTGGTAGGAAAGTTTGGCGTATACCTGTTATGGAAGGCGAATTCATCGTAGAGGAAAGCTTAGGTGTAGCTAGAGGTATTGCAGGAGGTATGTTCCTCATCCTCGCAGGCGATAGAGCCTCAGGTTTGAAAGCTGCTGAAGCAGCTGTGGAAGCTATAAGTAGGGTAGAAGGTGTAGTACTACCTTTCCCTGGAGGTATATGTAGATCCGGCTCTAAGGTTGGGAGCTTGAAGTATAAGCTTAGAGCATCCACGAATCATCTATTCTGTCCGACTATAAGGAGTATAGTGAAGGACTCCAAGATACCTGAAGGTGTGAACTCTATATACGAGATAGTTATTAACGGCCTTACATTCGATTCTGTGAAGAACGCTCTTAAGGTAGGTATAGAGGCGGCTTCATGTGTAGATGGAGTGAGATACATAACTACGGCTAACTATGGAGGGAAGCTTGGACCCTACAAGCTATATCTAAGCGAAGCTTTAAGATGAGGGATAGTATCTGGAGCCGTGTATAGGGTATGACATGTATAGTGCTTGTCGGAGGGTTCTTCGGAGATGAAGGTAAAGGTAAGGTAGCATCATACCTGGCGATTAAAAATAACGTCGATGCTAACGTTAGAACAGGCTCTGTTAACGCAGGGCATACCGTAGTATGGGGTGGCGTAACGTATAGGCTTAGGATGGTGCCGAGTGGCTTCGTAAATCCTAGAACGAAACTATACCTCGCAGCTGGATGCAACATTAATCCATCGATATTTTTAGAAGAGGTTAAACTTGTAGGAGTAGAGGGGAGGATCTGGATAGATAGGCAAGCATCGGTTATCGAATCGGTACATATAGAGAGGGATAGAAGCGAGGGTGGAAGGATAGGGACTACCGGGCAAGGGGTGGGTCCAGCGCAGGAGGATAGGGTTAAGCGTATAGCTAAACTTACTTCAGAGGTGGATGAGCTTAAACCTTACCTAGATGATGTAGCTTTAAGAGTGAACGAGATTCTAGATAGAGGTTGTGTAGTCCTGCTTGAAGGTACCCAAGGGACATATCTATCGCTTATACATGGAACATACCCCTATGTTACCAGTAGGGATACGACCGCATCAGCTATATGTAGTGAAGTCGGTATAGGTCCTAAGAAGGTGGATGAAGTCATAGTCGTATTCAAATCCTACGTTACACGTGTAGGTAAAGGTCCTTTGGAGGGGGAGTTAAGCGAAGAAGAAGCTAGACGTAGAGGTTGGCTTGAGGTAGCTACCGTTACAGGTAGAGTCCGCAGATCTGCACCGTTCAACTTCGAACTCGCTAGGAGAGCTGTTATGCTCAACAGCGCGACTCAGATAGCTATAACTAAGCTCGATAGCCTATATCCTGAAGCAGCTTATGTTAAAAGCTTTGAGGATCTACCTAGGGAGGCTAGGATGTTTATCGAACGTATAGAAGATGAGGTTAAAGTACCTGTAACCCTTATAGGCACTGGACCGAGGGTAGAAGATGTTGTAGATAGAAGATACGAGATCCTATAGAATTTACACTGGTGAAACCTCCTCTTCTAATCCCTCTTTAGGATACGGATACAGGAAGCAGCCATATTCAGCTACTTTAACATGTATCCACGAGCCGGGTTCTACATCTATATCCGACCATACCTTAGCCTTCATATGCGTACCATCAGGTAGCATAAAGTCTAGGTGGAGGGCTCTACCGATACGTCTAGCCGATGATACTTCCACCCTAAGAGTATTCTTCTCTGTAGCTTCATATACGATCCTGAATGCTTCAGGTCTGACAGCTAAGATAGCTCTTTTTCCCTCCTCGATCAGGCTAGGCACCCATCCGCAAACAAGTTTAGCCCCATCCAAATCGGCTATGTACAATCCGCCGCTACGTCTAGCTACCGCTTCCACGATGTTAGCTTCACCTACGAAATAGGCTACGAATAGACTTTCAGGCTTCCAGTATAGCTCTTTGGGTGAGCCGGTTTGGATGATCCTACCTCTACGCATAACCACTATCTTATCCGCGATCGATAGAGCTTCATCCTGATCGTGGGTAACATGAATCGCCGTTAGACCGAAGCTTTTAACGACCTCTCTAAGCCTATACTTCATGTAGACTCTCATTTTAGGGTCTAAAGCGCCTAACGGCTCATCGAGAAGTAGCAGTTTAGACCCGACAGCTAACGCTCTAGCTACAGAGACAAGCTGAGCTATACCGCCGCTTACCTCTGCAGGATATACGCTACGATCTATATCCACACCAACCCTCCTTAAGTTAAGTAAAGCTGTTTTCAAGGAATCCTTATACCGCCACCTCCTTACCTCAGGTCCGAAGGATACGTTATCCACGAGACGCATATGGGGGAATAGAGCTATATCTTGAAATACGAAGCCTATGCCCCTCTTCTCCGGTGGGATACCTTTCATCGACCTACCATCTATATATACATCACCCTCATCAGGCTCTATGAAACCTGCTATTATCCTTAAGAGGGTAGTCTTACCACATCCACTTGGACCTAGAAAACATACATAACTCCCATCGTCTACCGTAAGGTTAACCTCGTCTAAAGCTTGGATAGCTCCGAAGTTCTTAGATACATCTACCACATCTACACGCGGCAAGACCTCTACCCCTCACGATAAGGTATAGAATCGTACTCTGAAACCTCGTATACACGTATATCTGAAGTTCTAAACCCAACCTTAACCCTGCAGCCTGCTTCAACCCAGCTTTCATCAGTAGATTTCGCCATAATCTTAACTGCCCCACCGCAAACCCTCAGCACATATACGTATCCACCTCTATGGAACAACACCTCTTCGACGAAAGCGTCGAATATGTTCCATCCAGTATCGGTCGGCGGATCTATCCGTACATCCTCCATATCTATACATGCAATAACTTCACCCCCCCTCTTCAATACATTTGAGATATCTCCATACAGCGCATCTACCTTAAATTTAAAGCAGGCATCCGCAGAGGATTCAAGCAGTCCGTTGTAAGGATCTGAAACATGGGCTCTGAATATGTTTACATCTGATATGAAATATGCTACAAATAAGTTTCTAGGTTTTCTACGTAGCTCATCATACGATCCTATCTGGATAATACATCCATCGTCCATCACAGCTATCCTATCGGCTAACTCTATAGCTTCCTCGACGTTATTGGTAACATGTATGACGGTCCTACCTAAATTCTTAGCGATACTTTTCAATTCCCCCCTCAGTTCAACCGAGAGCTTAGCGTCTAGCTGACTTAAAGGTTCATCGAGGAGTAGAAGCTCAGCTCCCGTAGCTAGCGCTCTAGCTAACGCCACCCTCTGACGCATACCTCCCGAAAGCTCGTATGGGTAGGAGTCAGCTCTATCCAGTAGATGCATGAGACTAAGCATCTCCCTACAGATCTTCTCAGCTTTAATTGCATCGACACCTTTCACCAGAAGCGGGAAGTACACGTTATCCCATACCGTCATATGGTTGAAAAGGTTGAAGAACTGAGGGAAATAGCCTACCCCCCTTTCCTCAGGAGGTACATCTACCATAGATCTTCCACCGATATATATCTCACCCTCATCAGGATCCACTATACCCGCTAGTATCTTTAGAAGAGTGGTTTTACCAGCCCCCGTCGGCCCTAATACGACGAAATACTCTCCTCCACCTACCTCGAGAGATACACCCTTCAAGATAGGTTTACCCGAGTAATACTTCCAGACGTTGGATACCTTTAGAAAGCTATCCACCTGCTATCACCTTCACTACGCCCATAAACAATAGCGAGAAAGCTACTAGAAGTAGAGTTGAAAATAAAGCAGCAGGTATAGCTAACGATTCTACCATAGTCACAACTAACGTCGATACAGTATAATCGCCACCCATAACTATGAATGTGGCTCCAGTCTCACCTAATGAATGCGTGAACGAGAGTATAGTACCCGTTAGGATCCCCCTCTTAAGCATCGGTATAGATATCAATTCGGCTAGCTCCATAGGTTTAGCGCCTAGGGTTCTAGCTACATCTTCGCAATCACGTATATCCGATCCTTCGAATACGGCGATTATCGATTCGACGACGACGGGGACCGAGAAGACTATATGCGTCAATACTATGAGCCATACGCTTGGAGTTACGAGGTTGAATAACCTAGGACCCCATAGAAGCATAGAGGATATACCTAGAGCAGATGTAGGTATTACGAGCGGAATCTTAAGCATCGCTCTAAGTATCCTTCCAAAGCCGTATCCCTCGATAAAGTACACTAGCGGTATGGAGATGCATACTGATATGAACGTTGATAAACCCGCTGCTATGAAGGATGTTAGTATAGCTTTAGATAGGAGCGACCCATACCCAGCCGGGCTTACGAATATCTGATAGATTATACCGCCTTCCACCCTACCTGTAAATGGATCCCTGCTCAAATATATGAGAGCAGAGTATAACGTCGAAAATATAGGTAGAACTACAAGCATGAAAAGGATAACAACTATAGAAGCCTTTCCTACCCTGGAAAAGAACTTCGAAGAGATAGCCTCCTCTAACGCTATTATCCTACGCTCCATATCCATCTTAGCTAGAATCTTAGGTAGCGAAACCCATCCTCTACGTGATACCAGTATCTCTAACGGGAGTATCGTAGCCCACGTCAACAGTATCAGTAGAGCTCCTAGAAAGGATGCAGTAGCTATCTTAAATTCAAACTCCCATCTAACGACGGCTACCGCCGCTGTAATATACGTACCGGAAACTATCATAGTAGCTCCAGTCTCACCTAGGGATCGGGTTAAAGCCATTATAGATCCCGATAGGAGGGCTGGGAGCGATAAAGGTAGTATAACCTTTCTGAAAGATGTGAACGGATTAGCACCTAAAATACGGGAGGCTTCTAGGAGGCTAGGTTTTACGTCAGTAAACCTTGCTTGAAGAGGTTTAACGACATATGGAAGGGTTAACGTTACATGCACTAGGAGTAGTAGGATGGGGATATCGATCACCGGTATTTTACTCGTTATATCTACGATCCCAGTCTTTAATCCTAGGAGGCCTCCTAAACCTAGATTCGTAGTCCAGGATATGAGTGTGGCGAAGCCGAAGCCGGATGTA
>JAWCGL010000083.1:0-5581 GCA_038857155.1 Bathyarchaeia archaeon | reverse complement strand
CGCTACCGATATAGGGTTATCATCTGTGATTCTAGGAGGTAGAAGCGTTATGATCGCGAAATCTATGGCATCCCACCTAGCTTACAAGTTTAAGTCACCTGTATTACTCTCCGTGAACGTATCTGAAGATATCGGTGAGATGCAGGTTTTCGATGCATTCTTAAAGCTTCTTGATAGGGTTAGTATGAGATAAGCTCGGAGAGTGTAGGGCTTCCTAAAACTTTCCTCGACGCTTCAGATATCCTATCTCTAACTTCTCTATACGTGTATACTCTAACTATATTCATGAAGGATTTAAACACCGAAACCAGCTGTGAAGCTTCAGCTAGCCTATACCTGTTTATAGTTCCATCTAGCCCTACTCTGAATATTGGGATTTGATAGGCTTCCACATCCATTGTACGAGCGTACGGTACCGATGGAAGGGATGGGGCATCTACGAATACCATAGATTGATCTACACCTGCTGTAGATGCTATCTCGGATTCGATCCTCCTTCTAACCGATTCGTTAGCTAGGAGGGAGACTAGAAGCCTATCTTCTATGAAATAGAGGCGTTCGTAAGCGCATTTCAAAAGCCTACGGGATGCTATATCCTTAGAGATCTTTGAAGCTTCCTCATGCTCTAGTAGGATAGACCACATGGTATAATCGTCTAAAGCTATATACTCCTCTATACTTCCAAAGAACGGGGTTTTCATACCCTCTGCAGCCAACTCTATAGCTTTACCTAGCATTATCTGAACGGCTCTAGATACCTTGTGGTAGTATATCGTCCTGAAGGATTGGATGCGAGCTAATAGAAATGATTCGAGTGTAGGTAGAGCGGTATAATCTACGGCGAGCTCATCGTCGATCACTCCGAACGTATACATCAGCCTATAGATGTCTATCGATCCGTATCCCGCACCTGTATGGTAGGAATCCCTTACAAGAAAATCTAGCTTATCGACATCTACCGTCCCGTGTATAACCTGGTTCATATACGCTGGAACTTTGCTATATCTACCTACGGCAAGTAACCCTATCTCCTCTGGGTTGAATCCATAGTCCTCTATAACATCGGCTATCGATGAGCCCTTAACGACCTCTATAGTCATATCCTCATGAGTTTTACCTAGAAACCTGTACAGTAGAGGCTCAAATACATGGGAGAATGGACCGTGACCTACATCGTGTAGTAGACCTGCCAATCTAAGCTTAGCTATATCCTCCTCTGAAAGCTGTATAGGTAGATTTTGAGCTGCTAAACCTGCGAGATGCATCACGCCTAATGAATGCTCGAATCTAGTATGGTTGGCGGCTGGGTATACATACTCTGCTCCGCATAACTGTTTGATACGTCTAAGCCTCTGGAAAGCCTCCTGATCTATAACATCCTTCTCAAACTCCGTAACCCTTATGTATCCGTAGATAGGATCTTTTATGAACCCCCAGTATCGACTGTACAATATTTGAACACCTGGCAGGCTCCACCCTTAGCCTAATATAGTCATCTGAATTATGTGTTATATAAATGGGTTAAGGTGTAGGATGTTTGAATATAGATGCTGTTAAGCTTAACTATACGCTATCCGGATTAGAGCGGTTAGTATCTAGATATGATACGTTCACATCCGATGTTATGGATGAGCTTAAACAAATCTGTAGAGGGTTGCATCCAGCGCTATGTAGACGTATATATATGTCTGTTAAGGGGTTGCTTACGCCGAAGCCGAGGATGTATGAAGGATTTTTCATAGCGGTATCCGGGATCGATAAATCTGGTAAGGAAACGCAATGCTTCAACCCAGATAGTCTGGAAGGCGTAGTATCGATACAGAATTTACTGAAAAGTTATGGGTATAGCGTACATACTGTAAGCTTACCAAGCTACGATAGCCTTCTAGGATCGCTCGTAGGAGCATATCTAGGGAGGAGCGATATCAGGTATAAGATAACATTAGCTGGAAGGGTGGATGAAGATCTAGCTTGGATCCTATGGAGTTTAGATAGAGGACAGTATGCGATAAAGGTTTCAGACTGGCTTAGGAGTAGGAGGGTGGCTATCCTAGCTAAGAGATGGACTGAGAGTAATCTAGCCTACCAGGCTGCGAAAGGTATAGATCCATCTAGGATACTAAGGTTTGAAAGGAATATTCCTCAGCCGAAATTGACTCTAGTTATAGATATACCGGTCGAAGAGGTTCTCCGTAGAGCTGAGAAGCCTGATCTATATGAGCAGAATATAGGGTACCTGGAGGAGGTTCGTAGGATGTATTTTAGTCTGATCGAAAAAGGTTTGATAGGAGCTTCCTTGATAGTTAACGGTCTAGGTAGACCGGAGGATGTTAATCGAAGGTTGAGGGCGATACTAAGCCATATATTAGCTAGAGGGTAGCACTAGGGAAAACCCTTATATCCCCCTCCAACCCTCCTTATAGGGGGATTATGAAGGTACCTGCATCTATTAATACCTATTGTCCTAAGTGTAGGGAGAAAACGGAGCATAAGGTGTCGATATATAGACGTGGGAAGGAGAGTTCTCTTAGGAAGGGGGCTAGACATCATGAGTGGCAGCTGCACGGATATGGAGGACAGAAGTTCCCAGAGCAGAGGGAGCACGCTAAAACTACTAAGAAGCAGGTGATACTTTTAAGCTGTGTTAAGTGTGGTTACACCGTTCATCGTTTAGGAGTGAGGCTTAGTAAGATAGAGGTTAAACGTTGAGCGGATGTAAAGATTAATTAGGTTTTAGCCGGATAATATATTCTTCGGCTATGCCGAAAGCATTCGTCCTTATAAATGCCGAGATAGGATATGAGGATGAAGTTTTAAAATCCCTGAAGAAGATAGAGAATGTGAAGGAAGCATATATGGTGTATGGGATATATGATATAATAGTCAGGGTAGAAAGGGGTTGTTAAACCCCCTGCAAGCCGATAGTATGGAGAAGCTTAAGGAGATAGTTACGTGGAAGATAAGAAGGCTGGAGCATGTTCAGAGTACTCTAACTATGATAGTCATAGAGTAGGCTACACCCCTAGATGCCGGGGATCCTGATCTTAAACGCCGATAGAATAAGCCCTAGAAGGGTGGAGGATACGACAGGTATACTAGATTCATCTATGAACGATGCTAACAAACCTATAGCATCCATCTTTTTAATCCTAGCTAAGCCTACTATCAACCCTGAAAGGCCCTCAACTCTACCTACATGCATGGTTTTAACGTGGTATCCTTCAAGCTTGCTTAGAAGGCTCCTTCTAGAAGCGAACGCTAGTATCCCCTCGCTACTAGATTTACCCCCATCCAACACTACTATAAGCTTGTATCCAAACCTACGAATACAGTCTAGCATAAAACCTGCCACCTCATAGTATGGTTCAGGGTTCATGGAGATAAGCTGAATTCTAGCTTCGACCATCATCATTTTAGGATCCGAATCCGATACATAATACCATTCTAAAACGTTTAACTTAGCTAACCCCAATTCATCTATATCGGTATAATCAGGATTATATGGGGTATACATGTAAGCGAACAACGTACCCCCCGCTATGGATCTCACCTTCCTAAGAGTCAAGCATCCAAGCTCCCCCACTCCTACTAACAGTATAGATGGTTCAAGCTCTATATAGCGAAGAATTCTCAAGCTCGGCTTAAGCATAGCTCGATAGTTTACGAACAGTACCTAAATAATAAACTTAACCTAGATCCAAGGAAGGGTTAGCGAGTATCATTTGAGCTAGCTATCTCCCCCGGTCCCGCTATTATCGATGATATAAAAATAGGATATGAGGAGAAAAAGGTGGATGGAATTAGAAGCTAGCTTGGAAGCAGTTTCTCTTCGGCTAATCTTTCAGCAATCCACGTAAGATCTAGTCTTTTAAGCGTCTCGTAGGTTGGCCTACCCTCTATCCAGCCTCGCACTTCGTAGTACTCCTTAAGCATTTCATCTAGTTTAACAACATAGCCCTTCGCAGGCCCCTCAGGCATAGGCTCTTCTAGCAATCTCTTAGGTAGAGTATCATGTAGTCTTCCATCACCGAAGGAGAGTATATTGAAGCACCGTTCGGCATTCCATATTCTTTCACCTATCTCTCTAAGCGATTCAGCGGTGTAGCTCCAGCCTGTCACCGCTGATAAGAGCGAAGCGAAATCTTCATCCCATAAAGCGAATGTATCGAACTTACAGACTACAAGGCTATCTACGACTGCGAATATATCTTGGAACTCCTTAACGAATAAGCCTTTACCTTTAGTATCAAACCTATCTACGAGTCTTGGTACACCTAAGACTTCAGGCGATATCATATACGCTCTAAGGTGGCATCCGCCTCTATTACTGGTGGCATACGCCAAACCGTGACCCTGGGCACCCCTAGGATCATATGCTGGAAGCTCTTGCCCTCGAACAGCCATCGCAAGCTCTGGCATACCGTATTTCTCTGCAAGCCTAACAGCCCCCTCCGCTAGATCATCTCCTACGCCTGAACGGTAAGCGGTTCTCCAGCTAAGCTCTACAAGAGCTTCACCACTACCCCAGGAAACCTTTAATCCTCTAAGTTTCTCGGTAGGTATTTTCCCCTTCTCCACTAGCTCCATGAACGTACCTATAACATGCCCCATCGTGATACCATCTAATCCAAGCTCGTTGGATAGATAATGTGCCTTCGATATAGCGGCAAGATCATCAGTTCCGGTTTGAGCTCCTAAAGCCCATACAGTTTCATACTCTGGCCCTCCACCTTCACCTGTGAACGGTGGTTCGGCTATCCTTGTATACCTAGCACACCCTATAGGACAACCCCAGCATATCTCCTCCCTCTGCATATCCCAATCCATAATTTTCTCCGCTATGACCTCTCCGCTTGTCTTACTAGCCGTCGGGAATACGCCTGTTTGGAAATTCCTAGTCGGGTATATTCCATGGGCATTTATAATATTAACTAGAACAGCGGTTCCAAACTTAGGTAGAGCTTCAGAAGTTACAGCCGACTTCTTTATCTTATCCATCGCTTCTACGACGACTTCCCTAAATAGATCCTCGTTAGCTACCGATGGCCGGCTATGCCCTCTAACAGCTATAGCCTTAAACTTTTTAGACCCCCATACAGCACCATGCCCCCCTCTGCCAGCGGCTCTAGACTTATCGTTTATTATACATGCAAACCTTACTAGATTCTCTCCTGCAGGGCCTATACATGCTACTTTCACGTTTTTAGCTTCATCCCAACCAACCTCTTCTGCTAACTCCTCTTTTATCATGTCTGTCGTTTGATGGGTATCTTTACCCCATAGATGGGATGCCTCTCTAAGCTCAGCTTTTCCATCATACACCCATAGATATACTGGGGAATCAGCTTCACCCTCTAATATGATGGCATCAAACCCTGCAAATTTCAATTCAGGCCCAAACTTACCTCCGCTATGAGAATCGTGTATAGTGTAGGTTAACGGGGATTTAGTAACCGAACACCATCTACCAGATGCAGGTACACCTAAAACACCGGTTAAGGGGCCTGTCATAACCATAGCTTTATTCGCAGGGCTTAAAGGATCTACTTTTGGATCGACCTCTTTAAGCATAAGGTATACG
>JAWCGL010000082.1:0-5847 GCA_038857155.1 Bathyarchaeia archaeon | reverse complement strand
AAGTCCATCTCTACCAGTCCTTCCACCCACTAATACTATCAAATCTCCAGGCTTAGGCTTCCTCGTATACCTACTAAACGGCATTATACCTATACATCCAGCATAGACCAGCGGATTGCATACATACCCCTCATCAAACCCTACAGCACCGCAAGCTGTAGGCACACCCATCTTATTACCATAATCCCTAATACCTGCTACAGCCCCCCTCATAACCCTTCGAGGATGCATAACTCCCTGAGGAAGTAGCTCATATGGATAATCCAGAGGGCCGAAGAATAACGCATCGATAGATAGAATAGGCTTTGCACCTACACCTATAACATCCCTGAAAACCCCTCCGGTTCCAGTCCCAGCCCCTCCATATGGATCTAAAGCAGTTGGATGATTATGCGTCTCGACTTTAACAGCTATAGCCCAATCGCCTTCAAGACTCACTATCCCAGCGTTATCCTCAAAAACGACTAGGCACCATGACTTCGCCAACTCTCTAGTCGCTCTGAATATGTAGCTTTCGAGTAGGCTATCTATGACCCCCTCCTCAGTCTCTATTATACCCTTGAAGGTTTTATGATAGCAGTGTTCAGACCATGTCTGAGCGATTGTGTTTAACTCTACATCTGTAGGATCTCTACCTATACCTCTGAAGTATGCTTGTATAGCTTTCATCTCATCCAACGATAGGGATAGCATGTACCGTCTACTAATATCTACAAGCTCTCTATCCGTAGCGCCCCTCACAGATATTGTACTAACCTTAACCATACTATACCACCGATAATCGTGAAGCTAAATCTCGATCACGGGTACCCTCCCGAATATTCCAAGATCTACTTGATCCCTAGGTTTAACTCCAGGGTAGGGTATAATCCTTAAACCTATAGGCTTACCTTTAAGCTTACTTACCTCCGATAAATCTAGCATCATACCTACCATTATCTTCTCCAAGGCTTCAACTGGTATGACGACCATATCGACACCTGCTACACAAAAACATGAGAGAGTTATCAAATCTCTTAGTCTAAGCACACCTTCATATACCCTCTCCTTAAGTATATCATCCTCTGCTACAGGTAGCATAATCTCGCAGAATCCCGTAAAGGCTATCTTACACCTGATAGCTGCTTCACGTATGAGGCTGTTGATCTTAGAGACTGTATATAGGGATCCAGGATTCGGTAGCACGGATCCAGCTAGCTCTTCTACGAGTAGGGCTACTGAGTCATCCATCCAGGGGGATAACGAATAGTCTAACCCGTAGTAATCTATACCAATCCTTGAAGCTATGCATTTACCTATAGATTCCGCTTCAGATAAGGTTCTACATGTCGCTTCAACCATACCGGTTAACCCTCCTCTTCTATATGCATCGATTAAATCCTTAGCGTATAGTAGAGCTAAAGCAACACCTTCACCGCATCTTACATTCATAGATAACGGGAAGTAGGGTGTAAGGAGGCTATCCCCCTTTCCAAGTAAGATAGCTATCCTAGTTAACGATATAGGATCTCTATACGAGATCTTCGATAACGATTCTATGATTCTACTATAGTATTCTGGCGATCCAGGTTTAACCGATATGTACACGCCTATATCAGATAGATCTTCAAGTATCCTCGGATCCTCGATGGATGCATCGTATACGAATCCTGAGATCATATTAACCCCGATATCCTCGCACTCTTCTCTAACGATCCTAGCTATCTTCACCTTCCCCTCATCCGTATATGGATGCGATACCGATACCCTCACCCCTCTACCCCAGATAACCCCTCTAGATCTAAACTCATCTAAGGCTTCTATGAATGAATGGATCCTATCCTTAAGATAGCTTCTGATAGCCGGCGTATCTTTACCTGTTAGATCTAGGAACAGGGTTGCCGCCCTTATCTTCAAGCCTAAATCTTCACCGGTGGAAGTATCTCATAATCGTGTATTATAGGGTTTGCTAAACACCTTCTAGCTATCAGCTCAACTTTATCATAATCTAAGCATCCGTTAAGGACGTATAGCGTGAAGGTTTCTACATATGATAGCTTATCGACACCGATAATCCTAGAAGCCTCTAACACGCTGGATGCTAAACTATCGAATACACCAGGCTTATACTTAACTTCGATAATCCATCCATCCAGCCGTATATCATGCTCCCCCTCCAAAAAGTAAGTATATCCTTGGACTATAGGATCGTGAAGAAGCTCTTCGCATAATAGTTTAACATCATCCTCATCGAGATCCCCCTCCAATCTAAAACCCTGAACCACCTTCACCTTCTCGACACCTCTCACACCCATATCCTCTATCTCCCACCGTACCCTCATACTAACCGGGTCAAACGTATCATGGCTATAGCTTACATAGACCCTCCAAACCTTAGATAAGTTCTGCACCGTAGCTATACCCCCTCATTCAAGCTTCTACCTAAAACCGTATTCCTAGGAAACCATATCTCTCTAGCCTCTCCTACCGTGAATACAGATCCAGTAATGAGTATTACATCGTCTCCTGACGAGAGCTCCCTAGCAGCTTCCACAGCGTCTTTCACATCTTCTACCACCATAGTCTTCCTACCATATAGTTCGGCTTCGGATGCTAGTATTCTCGGATCTATACCCCTCCCCATAACCTTATGCCTACACGCGATAACCCTATCTGAGAAGCTGCAAAATTCTCTCATCATACTCTTATAATCCTTATCAGATGATATACTGACAACCAGTATTACCTCCCTACCTACGAATAATCTTTCGAACTCCCTTCTCAGAGTCGAAGCAGCTTTAGGATCTTTAGCGCAATCCAATACGATAGTAGGCTTCCGCTCGATTATCTCAAATCTACCAGGCCAGAATGCATTTTTCAAGCCTCTTCTGATAGATTCTTCGCATACCTCAACCCCTCTTAGCGATAGAAGCTCGATCGCTCCTACAGCCGTGACGGCGTTAACTACTTGATGTAACCCAACCATGCTTACAACCAAACCTCCGTAGAATCCTAATGAACCTTTTAGATCGAACGTCTCGCCGTCCAATCCCGCATACTTTACTTTGAACGTTAAATCCCTACCAACCTCTAGGAGTTTAGCTTTCCTCCTTTTAGCAATCCTTTCCAATACTCTTATCGCCTCGCTTCTATCAGCGGCTGTGATAGCTAAACCTTCACGCTTAATTATATCACCCTTCTCCCTAGCTATCTTATCCACAGTATCCCCTAGTATACGCGTATGCTCCAAATCTACATTCGTTATAACGGAGACCAGTGGGTTTAGAACGTTAGTAGCATCAAGCCGTCCTCCAAGGCCAACCTCTACTACAGCTAAGTCTACATCCTCCTCTTCGAATAGCTTAAACGCTATAGCGACTGTAGCTTCGAAGAACGAGGGCCTACCATAACGTTTATACCCGCTCATCCTCTCTATATATGGCAGGATCTCTTCGCATACCTCTAGAAGTCTATCCTCGCTTACAGGTTTCCCATCCAATATGAACCTCTCCGTATAGCTCGATAGATGAGGCTTAGTGAACATACCTACATGAAACCCCTCCTCTAAAAGTATGGAGGATATCATCGATACGGTAGACCCCTTACCGTTTGTCCCCCCTACTAATATCGAATCGAATCTTTCATGCGGATTATCTAGAAACTTAAGTAATCTTTTTATATTTCTTAAATCAAATTTAGCTCTATCCCTTCTAAGATTGTATATGTAGTTTACAATTTGATCGTATCCTATCATATCATACACCATAATATGATCTAACAATCTTAATCATCAGATCGAGTGCAGTTTAAGATTTTAATACGTCTCCCTTCGATCTTTACAATTTTCTCTTGAAATATCTTTATAGCTTCGATTAATGCCTCCTGCTCCTTTTTCTGAACCTTAGCTTTAAGTGTTACCGGCGTATCATCATCACTAACATCTACAATCTTCTGTATAAGTATCGGTCCAGTATCAACATCTTCATCGACGAAGTGTAAAGTACATCCCGTCACTTTAACGCCGTAATCCAAGACAGCTTTATGCACTTCTAAATCCATACCTCCAGCGAAAGCTGGTAGTAGGGATGGATGAATATTAAGTATTCTCCACCTGAATCTATCCACAAAAAGCTTGCTAAGTATTCTCATATAACCTATCAATAGTATAAGGTCTATCGGTCCTCTTTTCTCAAGTTCATCTATAACGATTCTATCGTACTCCTCTCTCGAAAGACCTCTAGGATCTACGAATACCGCTTCTATACCATTCATCCTAGCTCTTTCGAGTATGTATGCACTCCTCCTATTGCTTATAACACACACTATCTCAGCGTAAAGCTCTCCACTCCTTATAGAATCTATTATAGCTTGTAGATCCGTTCCTCTTGTTGATCCGAGGACAGCTATTCTTAGAGGTCTATCCCTAACAGGGTATAGAATGCTAGATTCCAAACTACACCACCCCTTGAAGCTTCATAGCTTGGAATAGGTTATCTACAGCCATCGCTACAGTTACCGGACCTACACCGCCAGGTACTGGTGTTATCATGGAAGCTTTATACGCGACATCTTCGAAATCGACATCCCCTACTATCCTTCCATCGACCCTAGATATACCTACATCTACCACTATAGCTCCATCGCGTACCATCGAAGCTTTTATGAGCAGCGGAACACCGGTAGCCGATATAAGTATGTCTGCGTTAGAGGTATAGGATGGTAGATCCTTAGTTTTAACATGACATATAGATACCGTCGCGAATCTATTCGTTAAAACTATCGAAAGAGGTTTACCTACAAGTATGCTATTACTCACTATACATACTTCAGCTCCCTCCAATTCGACACAGTAATGCTCCAGTATTTTCACGATAGCTTTCACTCCGCATGGCACTAGAGTCTCGTCTCCATGCATAAGCCTACCTAGATTTACAGGTGTTAACCCGTCTATATCCTTACTCGGATCTAAAGCTGAGAGTATCCTATAGGGATCGATATGCTTAGGTAAAGGTAGTTGTACCAGTATTCCGTTAACATCTGGGTTGTCGTTTAAAGATTTTACAGTTTCTAGGAGATTCTCTGTATCGATCGAATCTGGCTTATGTATAATCGTAGCATCTACACCAACTTTTTCGCAGTATCTAACTTTATTTCTGACGAATAGCTTAGAAGCAGGCTCTTCACCGACCATAACTATCGATAATCTAGGCTTCGCACCTCTGCGTGAGAACCCTAATGCAACCTCTCTATGCATCCTACATATATGATCCGCTATACACCTGCCATCCATAATCTTAGCTTTATCCGACCCCCCCATCATAGATTGGAAACCTCCTACAAATATCCGCTACACTCTTTCTCACTTTTTCCACGGTAGATTGATCGCCGTTATCCTTTATGACGCGATCTATCATCTCAGCTATCTCATCCATCTCGCTTTCACCCATACCTCTAGCTGCTACACATGGAGTCCCAAGCCTTAAACCGCTAGTAATATATGGAGGCCTCTCATCGTACGGTACGAGATTCCTATTAGCATATATCCATGCCCTCTCTAGTATTCTTTGAGCTCTAAGCCCAGTTATACCTTTACCCCTAAGATCCACTAATAGTAGATGGTTATCTGTCCCGCCGCTAACGATTCTATAGCTCCTATCCGATAAGCTTGAAGCTAAAGCTTTAGCATCCCTCACTATCAAACGTTGATACTCTTTAAATTCCTCCGTAGCCGCTAGCTTAAAGCATACAGCTTTAGCTGCGATTACATGCATTAAAGGCCCGCTTTGTGTACCTGGAAATACCGCTCTATCTATAGCTTCGCTCCATTCTCTACGGCAGAGTATAAACCCGCCTCTGGGCCCTCTTAAC
>JAWCGL010000081.1:0-5873 GCA_038857155.1 Bathyarchaeia archaeon | reverse complement strand
CTACATAAAGGGTTGTACCGTATCTATAGAAGGATGCACCTCTAAGATACCTTGGATTCATCTTCTTCAAATCGCCTTTAACCATCAACGTAGACATACCTATACTCGGGTTATGCTGGGTTCCTTCGCCTATAACGTAGCCTACACCTCCACCTAAAAAGATGCGTGTACCAACGCCGATAGTCTCTAGGTATAGATCCTTGTATAGCGGGCTTAAAACACCTGAACCGCTGAACGTAACGTTACCGTAGTATGGGAGGAGCGTACCCATATATGTGTATAGAACTCTATCTGTAGAGTTTGTAGCAGCATTGTAGCGTTGATAGGCGTTCCTAGGGTTTAAGAGTATAGCTTGGTTAAGATCGTATATCGTTATAGAGGTTTCGAGATATCTCCTAGGATAACAATCCGTCCCGTAAGCTTCAGCTCTAAGCTCAACCTCTCTACCGGCTGCTAGATCCTCTATAACATGCCCACCGCCATACTCGAATGGCCTAGTCTCGCTCATAGCCGTAGCACCTATATAGGCATCCACGGCTGCTAACCCTTTATAGGCTGGTACATCGTTAAGCCAGCATCGATACATCTTCATCGGAGGCTCTGTATGACCGAAGTTTAGGAATGCACCGCTACTACACATAGCTCCGAAGGTACCGGTGGTAACTACATCGACCTCCCTGGAAGCTTTCTCCCAACCCTTTTCATCGGCTAACCTAGCATACTCGTCTGCCGTTAAGACTACTACGTCGCCGCGTCTAATCTTCTCGTTAATCTCCTCGTAGCTCCTGATAGTCTCAGCTCCTCTATCGCTGCTCATCTATGGTCACCGCTAAAACACTGTTATCGAGCATACTATTAAGTTTTATTACAGCTAACGATATATGCAGGCGTAACTATATCGATCGTAGCGACGAGGGGGGGGAATAGTATCTACATGCGATATGGAGGATGTATAGGGGGTGTCTAGTTGAAGGTATTGAGCCTAGATGAGAGGGAGGGGATAGTAAAGGTACTGGTAGAGGATATAGAGGATCTATGGAACCTTAGGGTTTTAGTGAAGCCTGGGGATCTAATCGAAGCTAGGACTGTAAGGATGGTTAAGCTTAGAACTGAGATAGGAGATGTTAGGGAGGGTAGGAGGTTCCCTATGGATCTAACCCTGAGGGTTAAATCTGTCGAATTTGATCGATACGGTAGGAGACTTAGGATTAGGGGGATCGTAGTCGAAGCGCCTGAAAAGTTTGAAGGTGTGAGGGGTAGCTATCATACGATAAACGTTAAACCTGGCTCCACCATAACGGTTAGGAAGGAGAGGATGTATGGATACGAGTTGGAGAGGCTTAAGAAGCTATGCGTATCCAGGTTTACGCCTGTAATCCTTGTATCGATAGATAGGGATGAAGCATCTACAGCAGTGTTGAGAGGCTACGGATACGAGGTATACGCGGAGATACAGTCTAGGATACCTGGTAAATCAGATGTGGAGGGGAGGGGGGCTGAGGTCGAAAAGTTCTATTCAGAGGTAGCTGGAGCCATCGTGGAAGCTGTGAACTCGCTAGGGGGTAAACCTCTGATAGTAGTCTTAGGCCCAGAATATTACAAGAACTCCTTTGCCGAATACTTCTCATCTAAGTATCCTGAATATTCTGATCGTATAAGGATCTGCGCAGCTAGTAGCGGCGGTATTTCGGGTTTAGCTGAAGCTTTACGTTCAGGAAGCTTATCCAGGTATATATCTGAGTGTAGAGCTGTGGAGGAGTCTATACTTGTGGAGGAAGTTCTAAAGGAGGTCGGGAGGGATAGCGGTCTCGCAGCTTACGGGTTTGACGAAGTAGAGAAGCTCTCCTCATACGGCGTCGTCAAGCTTCTACTAGTATCTGAGAAGATGCTGGATAAACTGGATAGCGATGGATGGAGTAGATTGTATAGAGTGGTAGAGAGTGTCGAGAGGATGGGGGGAGAGGTAAGGTTTATAGGATGCGATACCGAAGCGCATGATAAACTCATAGCTTTAGGCGGTATACTAGCTCTACTCAGATACCCATACGCATACCGTTAATCTAGGATGCACGGATACCATCTAGTAGCCTCCATAGATCATCCCTATCCGGAGGCTCCGCTCTCCTCCTAGATCCATCTCTGCATACGATCTCCCTCCTCTCAGGATCATCTGTGAAGAAGCCTATCTCCGAATACTCGATCCTAAGCGTAGATAGCCTATCCATAAGCTGATCTAGGCTATCCGGTCTAACAATAATTAATAACGATCCTGAGCTTATAGCCTTCAACGGATCTAAACCGAAATATTCGCAGAGGATCCTAGTCTCCTCGGCTACGGGTATCCTATCCTCGTATATAGTGAAACCTAGATTTGATGTTTCAGCTAGCTCTATGACACCAGCTAGAAGCCCACCCTCCGTTAGATCATGCATAGCTACGACCCCATCTACGGCTGAAGCAACTCTAGCTTCAGGTATCACGCTCAACCTACCCCTCATAGATAGGCATCTAACCCTGAAATCCCGGCCGAAAACCTTCTCCACATTGTCGGCTAGATCTGAAGCTATTATAACCGTAGCCTCCATAGCTAAGGTTTTCGTAACCACGATGAAATCTTCAGGCTTTATATTCTTAGGATCGAGGATACGATCGACAACACCGGATACGAAGCTACACACTACAGGGTATACCACGTTACTGGTAAACTCTGTATGACCGCCGACGATAGCCATGCCGTATCTACGCGCCTCCACGTCTATACTATCCATTATAAGTTTAGCGTCATCGATAGACATACTAGTCGGTAGGAGTAGGATGACTGTAAGCCATCTAGGAGAGCCTCCGGCTGCGGCTACATCGTTCGATGGAACTATAACGGCTAACCTACCTATCTCGGTGATGGCCCCTGTTATCGGGTCGCCTTTAAACGCTATCTTAACACCGCTACAATCCACTACGGCGGAATCCACAGCTATCTCCGGGCCTAGTATAACATCGCTTCTGTAAGCACCCTTAAACCTTAAGATATGGCTTCTAAGCTCAGATAGCGTAGGCTTACCGGTAGGATGAGACATAGCCTTCTACTACATCCATGTGATACTATCCTACTCTACGTCGATATTCTCAGCTTTATAGCCTACGCTAACCAGGTAATCTCGAACCTTGGATCTATGATCGCCTTGAAGCATTATCCTGTTATCTTTAGCGGTACCACCGCATGCACATAGAGATTTAAGAGCTTGAGCAAGCTTCCTCAACTCTTTATCGTTAGCTACTATACCGTTGATTATAGTTACAGGTTTACCGAAGCGAACCTTCTCAAGCTTTATAACGATACGCTGCTGCTCCTGGCTTATCTGTCTGCATACGCATAGATCTTTAGGAAGCCCACATATAGGGCAGATCTCCGCCATAACCTACCTCCTAGACTCGCAAGGAAAAATCATAGTGGTAAGAATATAAGATTTTCTATTTAGATCGTCAGACACCCTTAACTCTCCTATAGGCTAGCTCTAAAGCTTCTACGCCTAGAAGCCTACCCCCAGAGATATACTCTATAAACGCTCCGCCGGCTAAGCTAACGTAGGAGAATCTATCCCTTAAACCGAGCTTCTCTAGAGCTGCGACCGTATCCCCTCCACCACCTATACGGTACGCTCCGCTTAAGGCAACGGCTCTATAGATTTCGGATGTACCTTCGATAAACCTCTCATCTTCGTATACGCCTAGAGGGCCGCTAACTAGTATAGATCTAGCATTCGATACTATCTGCTTATACATTTCGATTGTTCTACGGCCTATATCCATTATAGGATATTCCGATGGGAGATCCTCGACGGATACTTCAACCCTCTTACCACCCATATCTACGGCTACATCAATAGGCATCTTCACCATACCGTTATACCTTCTAAGTATCCCTACAGCTTCATCCTTAAACTTTAGGAACCCCCTCTTCTCTAAAACCTTAACGTTAATGGATCCTAGATCTAACCCGCTAGCGAGTAGGAGTAACTGACCTATCAAACCTCCGGTGAGTATATAGTCTGCTAGACCCCTCCCTAGGAAGTATTCTATAATACTGGTGCTCTTCTCAGATTTAGCTCCACCTAGGATGCATACGAAGGGCTTCTCAGGATTCTCTAAAACCCTATCTAAAGCTTTAAGCTCCCTCTCCATAACCCTACCTGCGCATGATGGGAGCGTATAGGCGAAGCCTACGACGGATGCATGAGGTCTATGCGCTACAGAGAAGCCGTCTAGGACGAATATATCTGCAACCCTAGACAGCTTCGAGACTATCTCCGACCTGGCATGCTCCTCCGGTGGAGCCTCCCTACCCTCATCTGGATGGGATCTTATATTCTTAAGTAGTAGGACTCCGCCGGGTTTAAGCTTAGAGATAGCCTCTAAAGCTGTTTCCCCTATTATATCTTCTACATAGTCTACCCTGAACCCCAGTATCTCGGATAATCTCTCAGCATGCCTACGTAGAGATTCTAGATAATCCCTCTCACCCGGTCTACCTTGATGAGCTAATACCACTATCTTAGCACCTTTAGCTGAAAGCTCCTTTATAGTCTCTCCATGCTCCCTTATCCTACTATCGTCTATTATCTCACCCGTACCTGGATCTATCGGGACGTTGAAATCGGGTCTGAATATGACGGTTTTACCGGAGAAATCTAGATCGTCTATAGTGAGGAATCTAGCCATAGATTCTACACCGAGATCTACCCTATACCAGCTATCCTCTCAGCAGTCTCAGCTAACCTACAGGAGTAGCCCCACTCATTATCGTACCAAGCTAGAACCTTGACCAGGTTACCTATAGCTTTAGTCATAGGCGCATCTACCACAGATGAATACGGGCACTTAATGTAATCCGAGGACACTAGAGGCTCCTCGCTATAGCCCAGTATACCTTTAAGCGGAGGCTTCTCAGAAGCTTCCTTGAAAGCTTTGTTAACTTCATCGATAGAAGCATCCCTCTCGAGGGTAGCCGTCAAATCTACTACCGAGACGGTGGGTACAGGTACTCTTAGAGCTATACCGGTCATCCTACCTCTAAGCTCTGGCAGCGTAAGCGTAGCAGCTTCAGCCGCACCGGTAGTCGTAGGTACTATATTCCAGCTAGCAGACCTAGCCCTCCTAAGATCGCTATGCTGCATATCCAGGATCCTCTGATCGTTTGTAACAGCGTGTACGGTATTCATCAACCCATACCTTAAACCGAAGCTTTCGTTAAGAACCTTGGCTACAGGAGCCACGGCGTTGGTGGTGCAAGAGGCTAGAGATAGTATCACATGCTTCTTAGGATCATACATGTTATCGTTAACACCTGGAACCATAGTTATATCGGCGGATTCAGCAGGCCTCATAGGAGCTGAGACTAGAACTTTGCTAGCGCCTGCTTGTAGATGTTTGGATGCTCCAGCTCTATCTGTGAACCTACCGGTAGACTCTATGACTAGGTATACGCCTAGATCTTTCCATGGAAGCTTGGATGGTTCAGCCTCCTTCAACGCTTGAACCTTCGTATCCCCGGCTACTATACAGTTGCCTTCGACTCTAACATCGAAGGGGGCCCTACCGTACGTACTATCATACTTAAGTAGATGGGCTAGCGTCTTCGCATCAGCTATATCGTTTATAGCTACGAATTCTACATCGAGGTTATTCTCGAGAGCCGCTCTGAAGGCAAGCCTACCTATCCTACCGAAACCGTTTATAGCTACAGCTCGACTCATAGAAGCACCTCCAAACTACTACGGCTAACTAAGCCTAGATAAATATTTAACCTTAGGAGTCGTATGTATAGCGTAGGCCGTTATTCTACGGTATCATACACCTCTACCATGACGCACGGAGTC
>JAWCGL010000080.1:0-5943 GCA_038857155.1 Bathyarchaeia archaeon | reverse complement strand
CCTAGGAACATCCTCGGAGATTACCCGTATAAGCTTCTCTACATCCATACCCGAAGCCTCCTAATACGATGCGACGGTGCCCTCATACCTTATACGATTCAAACCCCATCTGAAAACCCTCAACCCCAACGGTATGAATACAACCGTATACAGCATCAACACCGCTACATCCATCGATACCTCTACGGATGCTATCGTAGCACCTGTTAGCAGTATCTTGCGGCAGGCGTCTAACGCGTATGTGTAGGGCATGAGCCATGCTAAGGCGTGCAGTATAGGGATACCTTCGAGATACTTCAACGGGAATAGTACTCCTCCTAGGAACTCTGTTATCGTAGCGAATAGGAATGTGAGAGGGTCACCCCTCTTGTATACGAGTATAAGCCCGGCGGCCATTATACCTATACCCATATAGCTTGCTATCATCAACAGTATCACGGCTACGAAGGATAGGATACTCTCTAGGCGTATAGCTAACGGAACCCTCAATACGAATACACCGACTACCAGTACTCCCGTCATGAAGTATCCGCTAACTAGGAACCCCCTCAGGGATTGACCCACTATATACGATCTCATATCTATCAGCGAGGATACTATAGGCTCTAGGGTTCCTTCACGTACCTCATGCTGTAGGGAGTGGCTAAGCCTACTTATACACATCCATAGATAGTTAGCCGTAGCTACTCCTACCAGCGCGAAGGATAGCCAGCTTACACCTTCATAACCTGCTAGAGCCATCCTCCTAGCATCAACCTGTAGACCCATGAACGAGTACATAGCTATAGATGCTACCGTACTTATAGTCTCCATCACGACCCACGTCCTATAGGATAGGAATATCTTGAAGTTAGCCCAGAATACAGCCCATACATGGGTTAACCCCGACGATATCCTAGGTTTATCCTCTCTCAGAATCTCTACTATATCCTCCACCTTCAATCTGATCCCTCCTTAGCGAGCTTAACGAATATATCTTCGAGCGTAGGCTCGGATCTACGGATCGAGGATACCCTAACCCCAAGCCTATGGAGCCTACCGGCTATCGCCGGTATAGCTTCATACTCATCATCCACCTGCAGCCTTACGGTTACGGCTACGGGGTCGTTCTTAAAATCTACAACCCTCCTCACCATGGGTAGACTGGATAGCCTATCTATAAGCTCGCTTGGATTACCGACGCCTCTAACCTCCACCTCTACCGCACGTATATCTCTAAGCATATCTCTCAGAGCCGATGGGGATGCATCCACTATTATACGTCCACCCTTCATTATAGCTATCCTCTCGCATAACTGCTCTACTTCGAACATATTATGACTCGTGAATACTATCGTCTTACCGAGCTCTCTATTCAAAGCTTTCAGTAGATTCCTAGTTTCGACAGCGCTCACGGTATCCAAGCCTATGGTAGGCTCATCCATAAGGAGTATCGGGGGATTGTGGAGTAGAGCTCTAGCAAGCATAACCCTAACCTTCATACCCGTCGAGTAGTCCTTGACAAGCTTCTTCCTCTCCCTACTTAGATCGAAGAATTCCAGTAGCGCATCTATCCTCTTCTCCGCTACATCCTTAGGGACGTTCTGAAGGTATGCGTAGAACTTGAGGTTATCTTCAGCGTTGAGCCTCCAGTATAGCGATCGACCGCCAGTCTCTCCGTGGAACCATCCTATAGAGCTCCTAACCTTAACAGGTTCACGGATTATATCGTATCCGTTAACCTTAGCTGTACCTTCGGTCGGCAGTATGATCGTACAGAGTATCTTGATCAGCGTAGTCTTACCTGCACCGTTAGGTCCTAGTAGACCGAAGAACTCCCCGCATCTAACCTTGACATTCACATGATCGACAGCTCTAACTATACGTCTAACGTTATCCTCCCTACTCTCGAATATCTTCGTTAGATCGAACGTTTCTACAGCGTAATCCAACATACAGTATTACCGCTCCCTATAGATACCTAGCCGGCTTCAGCTAGACTATCCTAGGAAAGCTGAAGTCTATAATAATAGTTTCGCATGACAATCATAGGATATATGAAAGCTTATGACGAGCTGCGACGCTATACTAACGTATAGGTTTGAGCTGTATAGCTGATGGGAAGCTTTGGGATGGTATCCTAGCGGCTTACGGCGAGATAGCTCTTAAATCTGATAGGGTTAGGTGTAGGTTTGTATCTAAGCTTAAACATAATATACGCGAAGCTTTCGAAGCTAGAGGTTTAGATGTTAGGGTTAGGCATAGATGGTCTCGTATACTTATAGACGGTTTAGATGATGTAGATCTAGGTTGTAGGATAGCTTCTAGGATATTCGGTTTAAGGTATATCGCCCCATATAGGTATGTAGGTTTAGACGATCTAGAATCCTTCATGAAGGCTAACGCATCTAGACTACTGGATGGAGCTGAGAGCTTCGCCATCAGGGTTAGACGAACCGGTATTCATAGCTTCACTAGTAGGGATCTAGAGAAGGGTATAGGGGGTATAGTTAAAGCAGCTTCGAACCTTAGGGTCGACCTGGATAATCCCGATACGACGATATACGTAGAGGTTCACGATGATGAATGCTACTTATACACGGGTAGGGTTGAGGCTCCTGGAGGGCTTCCTCTAGGTACATCCAGCCGTGTAGTATCGCTGGTATCTGGAGGTATAGATTCCCCTGTAGCTACATGGCTTATGATGAAGCGTGGATGCCCTGTGACGATGCTATTCGCGTACTTCCCGCTCGGAGGGGATGAATCGGATCTTAGGAGGTTTCTAGCTGTAGCTAGGATACTCAGGGATTGGCATGTAGGCGAGGATATTAGAATCTACTCCTATAGGCATGATAACGCTTTGAAGGAGATACGTAGGGTAGCTGATAGCTATACGTGTATACTATGCCGTAGGATGATGTATAGGGTTGCGTGTAGAGTTGCCGAGATGGAGGGGGCTAAAGCTATAGTTACAGGTGAGAATCTAGCTCAGGTTGCATCTCAGACTTTGGATAACCTATACGTCGTAGATGAAGTATCGACTCTACCTGTCCTCAGACCTCTGGTAGGCTTCGAGAAGGAGGATTCGGTGAGGATAGCTCGTATGATAGGGACGTATGAGGCATCGATTACACCTGTATCCTCGGGTTGTAGACCTGTGAAGGGGTGTTGGGCTAGACCTAGGAAGCCTACGACTAGAGCTATACCCGGTAGGGTTAGAGAGTTGGAGTCTATGATAGATGTAGGTAGGCTTGTAGATGAAGCTGTATCGAGTTTGAAGGATCTATCGAGCTTACTGTAGCATCTATCTCGGCGTCGTCAGATCCGCTATGTCTACGTAGCTTCTAACGATCTCCTCCATTATCGATGCTACCTCTAAGCATACACCCCTAACCTTCGGATCCGGATGGATCGACGATGATCCTCTAAACCCTTCTATAAACTCGTTATTCTCGTAGATTAGCTTCTCGAATCTATCCATATACCCGAGATCCCCCTCGATGAACATCTTCAAAGCTGTATCCCTTATAGAAGATAGGCTATCCATTATAGGTTTAAGCTTCGATAGCAGATCTCCAGGTAGACCACCGGCTTCCGATAGCGTGTACACTAGCTTCGTAAGCCTATCCGCGATATTCTCTAGGAGCAGCCCTGCTACACGTAGATCGAGCCTCCTACTAAACTGTATCGTGACGCCGCTTATATCGATAGGGCTTCTCAGAAGCCTGACTAGTAGGAAGTATAGCCTATCGACCTCGTCATCCCTATCCGTCAAGGTGTACATCCTAGACTGATCCTCAGATAGGATACGAGCTACATCCTCCTGAAGCGTGTAGACTAGGAATCTAAGCCTATCGAAGGTCTTCTCTACATCTAGCTTCTCAGGATCTACTATACACTGGAATGTTATACTGGAACGATCCTCGCCTACAACCTCCAAGCCTATAAGCTTCCTACAAACATCCTTAACTATCCTCCTACCATCAGGATCGAACCCTTCATCGCATACAACCCTCACCACATCGTAACCTAGGAGGTAGCTCGCTAGAATCTCTTTAACGGATAGACGCTCGTATCCTCGTCTAACCTTAACCTCCTTCTCGTAGATAGATGGGGGCTTAGGAGGCTTCAACAGGAGGGATGAGCCGCCGTCGACTACGAGAAGCCTAGAACCTCTACTCAACCCTATACGTTCAACCCACTCCCTAGGGAGGCTAACGGTGAATGTACCCCTGCCAACCTCCTGAACTCTTCTAACCCACATCACAACTATAAACAGGAGGCATCAAGTATATACGCATATATCTAGGTACATCGAATCCTCCACCTCCATCTAAATCTTAATCTAATCCGTAACACTATATCTGTAGATGGGGTATGGTCGAGAGGAGTAGGGATTGGATTAGGCAAGCTCAGAGAGATCTTGAGAATGCTAAGTACGAGATAGAGGGAGGATTCTACGAGTGGGCATGCTTCCTAAGTCAGCAGGCTGCGGAGAAAGCTTTGAAAGCTGTCTATCAGAGGCTTGGATGCGAAGCATTCGGGCATAGCGTTCTCAGACTTGACTCGAACCTACCTAG
Organism: Bathyarchaeia archaeon; assembly: GCA_038857155.1. Lineage (GTDB taxonomy): Archaea > Thermoproteota > CALKCG01 > B24 > DRYS01 > DRYS01. The sequence continues at coordinate 1,384 of JAWCGL010000080.1, read as the reverse complement.
AGCTTATAAAGCTGATGAGAGGTTTAGGGAGATGGCGATGGAGCTCGATAAATCGTATATACCGACTAGGCATCCTAACGCTATACCTGAGGGGGCGCCGTTCGAATTTTATACGAGAGGTGAAGCTGAGAGGTTGATATCCTATGCAGAGGAGATCGTCAGATTCTGTAAGGATATATTATCCGAGTATGAGTAGGGAGGAGCTAATAAACCTTCTGAGAGATAGGATGAACGTAGTAGTAGATTGCGAAGATAAAGGGTATGCGTATAGGAAGGTATACGATACCCTGGGGGTCGATAACCTCCAACTCCACCTATACACGTGTAGAGAGTATGAGAAGCTTAGCGATAGTAGACCATCCTTCATAAGGGAGGTGGAGGGGAAGGATATCATCATCTTCGAGGTATGATCCGAAGTTTATTATCGTATGTAATTTCATAACTTTATCCTTATAGTTTTAATCTCAAACGGGTTCATAGGTATCCTTAGAACCCCACCCTCTACGCTATATCTTCTAGGTTCTACGTACCTATCCCATTCTATCAGATCCGTCTCGTATGAATCCCTAGGTGTGAACCATAGGTTCAACCTAGCTTCGCATGCTCTACCCTCAGATTCGTACAGCCTCACTACTATATCTCCTCCATCCTCAGACCTCTTAACAGCCGTTACGACTATATTGCTAGGTGAAGCTTCCATAAACCCGTGTAACGGTGGTAGATCTCCTCTATGTCTATCCTCTACGACTGGTATAGGGGGATTGTTGAACTCCATACCTAACCTAGCAGGGTTTATAGATCTCCATCCACCCCTGTGAGGGTATAGAGCGTATCTAAGCTTATGCTCCCCAACCCACGGTTTAGACGATCTATCTGTCCAATCGAGCGGTAGAAAAGGCCTAGCTCTATTAGCAGCTCTAAGGAAGCTTACCCATAGGGTTTCGCCGTCGAAGGAGAAGCCGTACCTTCCATCGTTAACTAGTGTGAAGCCGAAGCTTCCATCTTGATCGGATACATCGACCCATGCATGTGCTGAAACCTCTGATTTAAGCATATCAGGATCCTCCCATCCTCTAGATGGTAGTTCAAGCTTAACCCCCGGATCCCCCCTGAACGTATGAGCATACCTCTGTATAGCTCCGTAGGCTATCTCGTAAGTAGCGTAGGGCGTCCTAAAGCTTGGTGAGAATCCTATCTTAGCAAACCTATACTCTTCGTTCCAGTATGCTCTAGCTTCGAAATCAACCCTCCCGGTATAAGCGTATAGCGATACGTATAAGGTGAACTTAGATGTACCGAAGCTCTTCGTTATCCTTATCCTAGCTCTCACAGGTCCTGATTCGATCAGCTCCACCGATAGCGTCCTAGGCTCGTCGCATGGACC
>JAWCGL010000079.1:0-5956 GCA_038857155.1 Bathyarchaeia archaeon | reverse complement strand
GACGAGTATTATGCGATAGAAGCACGTATTTGACACCGTTCTCTAAAGCTGGGTCCTCCCTTATACGCCCTACGGCTACAGCCATACCTCCATATAGATCTCTATCAAGCCTAGGTTGAGGATGGAATGGGTCGTCGAAGCATACTATGAAGCGTCTAGGGGCTGATGGAAGATCTGAATCCTTAAAAGCAGATTCACCGAATCTTATGAATGCATCTCTAACCTCTTCTATAGATACTCTACGCTTCAAGGAGGCGTACACTACCTCCGTATGGCCATCTTTAACGAATACACGTGTACATGTACAGCTTATCTTGAAGCCAGCTGGTTCTATCCTATCGTTAGCTATAGATCCTAGAATCTTTCTACTCTCGGTTTCAACCTTCCACTCCTCACCTCTTATATACGGTATGATATTGTCTATTATATCGAGCGCCAATACACCTGGCGATCTACCAGCACCCGATAAAGCTTGCATCGAAGTCATGATAACACTATCTAAACCGAATTCATCCATAAGAGGCTTCAAAGTTACGACTAAACCTGTAGTAGTACAGTTCGGTATAGGGGTTATGAAGCCTCTCCATCCTCTACGCTTCCTCTGCAGCTCTATAAGCCTTATATGCTCATCGTTAACCCCAGGGATTAGTATCGGTACATCCTCCTCGTATCTGAAGGCTGATGCCGTACTAACCACCGGTGTCTCCCTAGCGTATACCGGCTCGATCTTTGAAGCTACATCAGATTCTACAGCCGTGAATATCAGATCGAAATCTGATGAGACTATACTCGATGAATCTTTAACCTCCATATCGATGAATTCTTCAGGTATAGGTTCATCGCAGAACCATCTAACCTCGCCTTCAGACCCCTTTAACGCCTCTATATACGGTTTACCAGCGGATCTAGGTGATGCTGCGAGGCATTCCACCTTAAACCATGGGTGACTATCTAGAGCCACTAGGAATTGTTGGCCTACGACACCTGTAGCGCCTACTATAGCTACGCTGTACACGCATTCCACCCCTCACTGAAAACGTCTTTCAAAGTGGAGAAGACTACATCTTTAACGCTCCAATCGACTAAGATAAAGACTGTGGATGATACCGTGTATACACCGTGTATATTTATATTTTTCTCGCTTAAAGGTTTGGATATACCTGCTATGATCCCGGGTGATTCTTCAAGCCCGAAGCCTCTTACCGCGAACATACATAAACCTCTACGTACGGCTATAGCTTTAACCTTCCCTCTATACTTCTCGACTAATCGATGGACTCTATCAGCTATATTAACGCATAGATCCTCGGGCATATACACTATTATGGATTGATTATCGCATGATAAACCTAGTATAGATCCGGCGGATCCTATTATCGATATGGTTTCGCATATGATCTCGGTATATGAAGCTATATCTTCGCCTAAAATCGTTATATATCCTATAGGCTTATCGTACACCTGCCTTACATCCATCTTCCTCTCAAACCCACCTTTTATTATAGTACCCTGATCTTCGAAGCTTACAGATTTAAAGCTTAACACTTTAACATCTATCGATGGATCCTTATATGCTAATGCTTTCTTATGGATGAATTTAACTCCGACATCTGCTAGTACGGATAGATCGTGCACAGATATCGCATCTATACGTTTAGGATTAGAGACTATCTTGGGATCGGCGGTCATTATACCATCTACATCTGTTACGAGTATAGCCTGATCGGCGGAGAGGCCCTTAGCTATAAAGAGTGCAGTGGTATCGCTCCCACCCCTACCGAGGGTTGTTATATATCCGCTTTTAGATCTACCTATGAAGCCGGGTATTACAGGTATGATACCTGAATCCAGTAGGGGTTTAACGTATACGTTTATCCGCTCTATCGATTCATCCAGCGGGGAAGCATCGCCGAAAACCTCATCGGTTATTATCGGCCAATCATCATCTCTAGGATCTAGGAACCTAGCTTCTAAACCGGTAGATCTAAGCGATGCAGCAAATAATCTAGCGCTAAGTCTTTCACCCATCGATAAAACTTCATCCCTAAACCTAGGATCGCACCATCCTTCGCATACAGATTCTAGAAGCTCTATCAACTTATCCGTGGTATCCCCTATAGCAGATACTACGACTACGAGTTTATACCCCTTCTTAACAGCTTCGATAACCTTGGATACAGCTAGCTTGATACGATCCGGCGTAGCTAGACTCTTCCCTCCAAATTTAACTACAAGGATATGTGCTGCCATATAGTCTCACCTGTATTACTATTATGCATATATTCTTCCTTAGTTACCTCTATCTGAGGCGCATAGATAACGCATAAAATACTGCTTATAAACTTATCTCTTCCTCGACAGATCCTTCTTCGATCGATCTCCTATAAGCTCTCCAAGCCATATATATAGAGATAGCTACAGCTATAACGAAGGCTATAGATATCATCGTAACGGCAGCCATTATTTCGGTATACATACCTGAAAACCTGAAGAGCGGTAGAAAAGAGAACCATAGGAAGTATAGCATGAACGCTAGTAGGAGGAGGTTTATGACTGTTAGGATTACCGGTCTAGTCTTACTATTCAAGCATCTATCCTCCTAGGGGTTCACCTTTACAGTATACGATACCCCTAACTCTTCTAAGGAAGTTGGGGCATAGGAAGCATTGTATAAACGAAACCCGGTACCCTAATACCGGGCAATCTACGGCTTCCCTCCTCATCCTACCTACCATACTCTTACTAGCTACTTCTAATTCGCTGATAAGCTCCTTCGGGATCTTCATCGCTCTACTAACCTGCTCTACTTTAACTTTGAATTTAGCGTCATCCATATCTATAAACACTTAAAATGCTTATAGATTCAAGATTATAAACCTAACCTTTAAAGGGCGGTAGGTATGAGGGAGAAGTTGCTAGGTAGAAGCGTTAAAGACTACCGTTTAAAGGAGCATATGTCTGTCGGCGAGCTTATAGATTGCATGAGATATAGCGGAGGGTTCACGGCTAAAAACCTAGCTGAAGCTGCGAGGATACTCGTAGATGTGTTAAGGGATGGCGACTATACTCTGCTATTCTCGTTCCCCGCTTGCATAGCAGCTACGGGTCTTAGAGGCGTTATAGCCGACTTCATAGGTAGAGGATATGTGGATGGAGTAGTTACGACGGGTGGAACTATAGATCACGATATAGCTAGGGCATACGGCGAATATTATCATGGATCCTTCGATCTAGACGATGTGCTCCTAAGCAAGCTTAACATACATAGGTTGGGTAACCTACTGATCCCTATGGAGAACTATGGTTTACTGATAGAATCGAAGATTACACCGATCCTAGATGAGCTAAGCAGCGTTAAGGATAGATGGAGTGTACGAGAATTATGCTGGGAGATAGGTAGGAGGATAGAGGATGAAAATTCTATTCTTAGAGCGTTATACCTATGTAAAACTCCGTTATACTCGCTCGGAGTCCTAGATTCATGCTTCGGCTTCCAGCTATTCCTATACTCTAGGAGGAGGAAGTTCGATGTAGATTTCTGGAGCGATATGAGTAGTCTCCTGGATCAAGTCTACGATGCGGAGAAGCTAGCTGCGTTGATAGTGGGTGGAGGGATAAGTAAGCATACAGTGATCTGGTATAGCCAGTTTAGAGGGGGGTTGGATAAAGCGGTATACGTAACGACGGCGGTCGAGTACGATGGAAGCCTATCTGGAGCTAGACCTAGGGAGGCGATAAGCTGGGGTAAATTGAAGCCCGAAGCAGATTACGCGGTAATCGATGGTGAGGCGACGGTAATCCTACCTATACTACTGTCAGCGGTATACGAGAAGATAGGGGGATCGGTAGATGTAGGGTGTGGGGCCTAGACCGTCGATACGAGGATAACGCCGCATAGTATGGCGATGGAGCCGAGTATAAGCTTCAGATCGATTACCTCAAGCTTCGCTAGATAACGTCTCGCTAACAGTATTACGAATAACGGCTGCGTCTGCTGGAGGGATGTTACTATCGAGACATTGGTATAGGTTGGAGCGTAGAAGGAGAGTAGATGCCCGGCGACAATGCCTATACTAGGCTTCCATAGAAGATTGAACGGGTGTCTACCGATAAACTTAGTGGTAAAGCAGTATAGGATGGAGGTCGAGATGTATCCTAGGAGTATACCTACACAGGTGCATTCCACATATTCAGCCCATACTTCTTAGCGACGTAGTCGATCCCACCGAAGATGGAGGATGCAAACGGGTATACCAGATGTTTAACGTCGAAATCTTCTATACGAGCATCGTGGATGATGGAAAGCTGGATCAGTATGGATCCTAGGACGACTAACAGTATACAAGCCATAGCGTATACGATGCTTCCCCCCAATATCATATAGGCGAAGAATGCACTGAATATCGGACCTGAAGATGTTAGAGACGCTGTTATAGTTACACCGAGCTTCTCTACGCTCATATAGTAGAATATACGGGTGATCCCTGGCTGTATAAACCCTGTGAGTAGGAAAACTAGGATCGCTTTGAAATCTGGTTAAGATTCTATGAAAACTACGGCTAGAGGAGCGAAGAATAGCATACCAGTAGCCGTCAAAACCAGCGAAACAGCTAGGAAGTCTGCTTCTTCGATATTCTGTCTTATCGATATATTGGATACAGCCCATATTAAAGCTGCGGATATAGCTAAGATCGGCCCCAGCAACGCTAGAGTAGCTTAGGGTGGATTACCTTAAAAGCTTAAGCTTCCCAGTTATCGTATTCACAAGTTCTATCGGAGCAGGCCCTATAGCTAGACAGGTCACAGTTCCAGGCGACACCTCTGTCAACCCTTTATCCTCTATTAACGCTGAGGGGAGACCCGACTTTTCAGCTTCCTCCTTCAACCTTAGAATCTCTTCGAGCGTATCCACGTATAGGACTATCTTCCTCTGCCCCTCCTTCATCCACGACTCCCACCACACCGGTTTTTGCACCCTAGCTTTCTCCGAGGCCTCTACGGCTGCATGCGCAGCTTGAGCGCAGAGCTTCCCCCTCGATAGATTCAAATCTAACCTGACGATTATATTCTGCGTATATTTGAAGCTAGAATCTGATGGGATAGATACCCTATAGCCGTTCATCGAGGAGTAAGCTTCACCTCTATATGAACTTCCTCGGGGATCCTTATCCTCATGAACCTCCTCATGAAGCCTTCGTTAGCGGGTACTTTTATCAGACGTTTATGTATCTTCAGAGTCCATCTATCGAATGTATGGCTACCCTCACCGCATGGAGTCTTCCTAGTTACGATTTTTACACGTTTAGTAGGCAAGGGTATAGGACCTGAGATAGCTACACCCGTCTTCTCAGCTACCTCTTTTATCTCTCTACAGACTTCCTCCAGCTTCTCCAAATTGGTCGATACTAGCTTAATCGAAGCTACCTGAGACATAATCCCTAAACCAGGTGAAAGAGAGGGGGAGAAACAATTATTTTAACTTTTCATTAAAGCGAGATAATGACTATCCCTTAACTTCGAGTGGCTCCTTCTGTGTTATTTCCTTCACTATACCTGCAGCGATCGTCATACCCATATCTCTAACCGCGAATCTACCTAACTGCGGGAACTCGGAATATAGCTCTGCTACTACAGGTTTAAGCGGCTGGAATCTTACTAGAGCGATATCGCCTGTTCTAAGGAATGATGGGTGATCCTCTAAAACTTCACCAGTCCTAGGATTAATCTTAGCTATAAGCTCCGCGAACTTCACAGGAAGCGTAGCCGTATGTATGTGAAGCACTGGTGTATAGCCTACAGCTATAGCCGTTGGATGGTATACGACGACTATCTGACCTATAAACTCTCGTACAACTGTGGGCGGACTATTCACCGGACCCACTACATCGCCTCTACGGATATCGGTACGGCTTAAACCTCTAACGTTGAACCCTATGTTATCGCCTGGTAGAGCCTC
>JAWCGL010000078.1:0-6023 GCA_038857155.1 Bathyarchaeia archaeon | reverse complement strand
TTGTATTAGCTGGGAGATTGGTTAATCTAGGCTATACGACTCATAAGGTTTTGGAGAATATCGAAGCTGAGCTGCTAGGTGTATGCGTCGAGGAGGCTATCGATATGTATGGATCCGCCATCGTATACGAGATTGATAATTCATCTCGATGTATAGATTCCACGGTAGATGAGATAGTATCCATACTATCTGATAGATCTAAACGTTCAGAGCATATAGACTGGTTCTCTAAGCTGCTGGGTGAAGGAGTTCTAGATAGGGTTCTTCTAGCTATCGAATCTAGGAGTCTCGAATTTCTAGATGGCATCCTTAAACATCCTAGCGATAGGAACGTTTAACTATGTATGTGGATTATACTCTGTTAGAAGGTTGAAGGATGGCTTCCTCATAGTTAGATGCCCATACTGCGGAAATCTATCTATAGCTAGAGCAGGCTCTAGAACTAGGAGTTGTAGCTTCTGCGGTAGACGGTTCTCTATTTCATCCGCTACTATGCTAAGACATATAGCCGATGCTAGGGAAGCTTCAGAGTTTGTGAGACGTTTAAAGAAACGTTTAAGGGTTTAGATCCCTCTAAATCTCTACGAGGTTTAGGTTATGAGCTTAGCTTCGAGGAGGTTTATGGAGGAGCTATCGAAGCTTATAGGTCGAAGTATAACCGTAGTGACGGTTGAGAGTAAAAGCTTCTCCGGTAAGCTCGAAGGCTTCACATCAGAGAATCTAGATGTATGTCTATCGGATGCTAGATCATCTGATGGAGGGTTATTCCCTAAGCTCTTCATCAGAGGTGGACAGATAGCCCATATCTACAGCTCTGAGAAGCCTTTAGAACTTAAAGCGTTAGCCGATAGGCTTGAAAGGGTATTCCCTAAGATGGTTAAATACTATGAGGATCAAGGTGTTATAGTCGTTATGAATAAGGTTAGGGTCACGGAGCAGGGTATAGTCGAGGGTTCGGGTCCTATAGCTGAGAGGGTTCAGAAAGTTTACGAAGAGTTTATCAGAGAAGTTTCAGGCTAGCTTCAAACATATCTCTCAACCTATTTTTACAGGATCTGCTATAGATCTCAGTACTGCTAGAGCAGATAACGCCGCTATCATGCTTGTCTTAGGGTTCGATGGAGATTGAACGTTCCTCGCTTCGATGTGGAATTCTCCGAACTCACCCTCGACGTACAGCTCGTGAATATTTCTATCTACGGTCGGATCTATGTAAACCCTAACTAGGGTTCTATCAGCTCCTATACCCGCTATAGATATCGTCGAGGCTATATTGACGGATCTAGGTAGAAGTCTACATGCATCCCTTGCGGAGCCTTCGAATACTAGTAGCGGCTTTGTTACGCTCCTAGGATCTACACCGATCCTCTCTAGATACTCATCGCCTTCGAAAGATTTAGGAGGCTTCCTAGAAGTTAACACCACCCTACGTATACCACCTATACATGCGGCTCTAAGCCCATCGATACCTAGTATAGCTCCTGAAGGTATATACACACGTCTACCGCGCCTCATAGCCTCCTCTCTAATCTCTGTTAGAAGCTTCTCATCTACTAGAGCACCTACACTCATGATCATGAGATCCTTACCGGATCTAAGTATAGGTACTGCATATATCCTCACAGCTTCCTGGCTTGCAGCTTCGACAACTAGATCTATATCCTCTGATAGGAGTTCATCGAAGCTTCTAGCGATCCTCGGTTTAAACCTGAGGCTCGAAGCTAAAGCTTCAGACTTATAGATGTTACGATCATAGAAGACGCTGACCCTCATCATAGGTATAATACCTGAATCTATAGATCTAGCGATGAAGCTCCCTATAGCTCCGCATCCTATGATACCTATAGATAGACGCCTCTCCAAAGCCTAGAGATGTAAGAAGCTATCACACCTTTAAAGCTATCCCTAGGATCATCATCTAAAAGAGGGTATGGTATACCGAGTAATCGAAGCTTAGATTAGAGGGTTATTCCTCCTATACTTCCTACTCATCCTTATGAATGCTTGGAAGTTCTCTATACTCATCTCGTATGGTATATCTCCCTCAGAGCTTAATATGAATCCTCCACCTGGGCTTCCCACTCTAAGTCTATCCATCAAATGTTCTCTAAGCTCATCTACACTCATGAATCCTATATGCTTGCTAAGACCTCCCTGCAGGCATAGTTCACCGCCGTACTTCTCCTTCAACTCTCTTAGATCCATATTATCCGAGGGGCCGATCGGGTTCAGTACATCCAACCCTGCCCTTACGAGGAGCGGTACTATAGCGTTTATATTGCCGTGGCTATGCATATCGACGAAGGCGCCGTATCTATGAGCTAGATCTATAGCCCTCCTATGCCACGGGTATATAAGCTCCTCGTATAGCTTAGGATTCATAAACATACCTTTATTGTATCCTAGATCCTCAGGCCATCCTACCATCATAACCCCGCGTTCCAATAGATTCTTCTCAGCTCTAAGATTCCATTCACCTATCCTAGCTATAAGCTTCCCATAGAAGCCTCTATTCGCATACATATCCTTCAAAGTAACGGCTAGAGGCCCCCTCAAGAAATACCAAACGCCTGAGAAGAACCCGTTGATCCCAGCTGATGGGAAGAACCCTCTATCTACTACGTATCTAACGGCTTTCTCCACACCTCTATACCTCTCAGGATCATCTGGATCTGGTAATTCGAGCCTATCCAGATCATCCTCGCTCTCAACAGGATACCTTATATACTCTCTAGCCCAAACCCTCTTAGCAGTACCCATACGCCATCTAGCACCGGTCTCCCATTCGACTACGTAGGCATCCGGACCCGCTTCTAGAACCTTGGTAACCCTAAACCCACCCCCACCCACACCTACGAAGAAGTTATCCATATACTCGGATATACGTATAGCCCTCTCCAGATGTCTAAGCTCAGGCTCACCAGCCGTAACCTCGTATGCAGCCCTCCTAGCCTCAGCCTCTATCTGCCTAACACCCTCCTCGACTACCGGGAAGAACTTAGCTCTAGCCATCTCGTTAGTAAACCCTATCGTCTGAGGCGTTACAGGAGGATCCTCGTGAAGGATAGCCGATAATACGCATTCAAACCTATTAACCAATCCTCAAACAGCCTCCGACCTGAAACTCCATAGAATCGTATGAGCTATATAAACTTCAAGCTAACATACAGTAGGCTATAGGAGTCTAACCCAATACTCAGCGGCATCCCCCAATACTACGCTATGTCTCGCATACTCAAACTCCTCAGGCGTATAAGCTAGTATCTCGAACGAATACGTATCAGGTGCAAGCCTTCTAAGCATAGCCCCTCTAGCATGGATAAGCATACCCCTAAACCTAGGCGAGACAACTATAAGATCTATATCGCTATCCTCCACCAAATCCCCCTAGCATAGCTCCCGAAGAGGTAAACCTCCACATCGCCTAACTCTCTAACGATACTCTCGAGGAAGATCTTCAAAGCTCTACGTACACCCTCAGGTAGATCCCTCAAGTATAGATCCGGCAATACTAACAACCTCCTCAGCAACCTCTAAAGCCCTCCTAGCCCTCTCAAGATCAGCCCTAGCCTCCCTAAACCAGTTTACAGCCCCCTCCTAACCATAGGCTCCTCTTAGATATTATGATCCATATGATCGAAATAACCTTTAACCCTTAAGGAAGGCTACGATCAGTTATCATGGATTACGATGCATCCATAGATAACTGTTTATTCCGAATCGCATACATACTTGAAGATTGATATAGCTTTACGATGTCATCAACTATACATGGCTAAGCCTAGTAGGGTTGTTCTGATAGGTCTGGATGCGCCTATAGCTGGTAGGGTCTACGATTATGCTAGGCGTGGTCTGCTACCTGCTTTGAAGAAGCTTATCGATGAAGGTATCTACGCTGAGAACTATCTCGTACCCTATCCTACCGTGACTCCTGAGAATTGGACTACCATAGCGACCGGCGCCTGTATAGGTACTCACGGTGTAACAGGCTTCTGGATCCATATACCTGGTGACGATATCTATAGTGTTAGATCTGCTTGGAATACTGGTTTATGTAGAGCTGAGTTTCTGTGGGATTCTGCTGAGAGGTTTGGTTTGAAGAGTATAATCGTAAACTGGCCTTGTAGCTATCCTGCTACGGTTAAATCCGGGTATCAGCTTTGGGGTACTGGTCTTGCTCCTAATGAGTGGAGGACCGATAGGGAGAGGGGTATACTCTACGTTGCGGATCTGGCTGATGGGCAGCTATTCTTTACAGAGGATCTACCCTTCGCTTCTAAGATATCTTTGAGGAGGGCTTCAGATTGGGTAGGTTTGGATGAGGGTATCGATGCTTTAGAAGCCGAGCTTAAGCTAAGCTATAGCGTATGTAGGAAGGCTGGCGAGGCAGGTGAGAGGCGTGCGAAGGTTAGATCTCCCGATAGATGGTTCATGCTAGTATTGAATACCTCCGGGTTAGGATATGATAGAATCCTCATCGCTAAATCTAAGAGTATAGGAGATGTGTTTACAGAGTTATCCCCTGGATGTTGGAGCCCTACGATAGTAGATGAATTCCAAACTGATGATGGTGTTAGAAAGGGAGCGTTTAGATTTAAGCTTCTAGAGTTGAGTAGGGATGGATCTAGGGTACGCCTACTCGTTACACCTATATGTAACGTAGAAGGCTACTCGTATCCTCCAGATCTATCAGCTGAATTCAGTAAGGTAAACCCGCTAGCCCCTCCAAGCCATATATTCTTCGATGGGTTAGGCTGGGGTTGGTATGATATAGATACATATCTCGAACTGATCGAGATGGAGCATAGATGCCTAGCAGATGCAGCGGTATACCTTATGAAGAGTAGGGATTGGAACCTACTATTCATGCATATGCATGCACCAGATTGGATGTACCACTACGCTATACCTATAGAGAAGTGGGATCCATCGAGCAGGTTCTACGAGGGAGAGGAGAAGGCTAAGCTATACGAGAAGGTGGAGCTCGAGACGTATAGGATTATAGATAGAGCTATAGGTAGGATAGCGGAGGCTGCTGGGAGTGATTCACTTATAGTAGTAGTCTCAGATCACGGAGCTAGAGCTAGAGGCTACGAATTCTCACCGATCGAAGCCTTAGCTGAAGCTGGTTTACTCGTATTCAAGGAAACCGGGAGCGGTAGGATTATAGATATAGAGAATTCTCTAGCTATACCAGCTCACGGCCCATGGATATACATAAACCTTAAGGGTATATATAGGCATGGTGTAGTAGATCCATCGAGATACGAGGAGATACAGGATAGGATAATCGATGCTCTATACAGCTATACAGATCCAGAGACAGGTAGGAAGCCTATAGCTCTAGCGGTTAAGAAGAGGGATGCAGCACTCCTAGGCTTATACGGTGATAGGATAGGAGATGTGGTATACGCTGTTAGGGATGATTATGGCGAGCATCATGGACAGCTACCTACATGCGAATACGGTTTAGGATCGCTTAAAGGCTTATAATATCCGGTCCAGGAGTTAAGAAGGGTATGGTTCTGAAGAGGATAGTCTACGCTGTGGATATAGCTCCGACTATATGCTACCTCCTAGGAATACCACCACCAAGAGATACCGAAGGCTCCATAATCTACCAGATACTAGATGAGCATCCCCATCAGGGGTGTGATTCTAGAGATATAAGCCGTTCCGGTAGAGCTTCAACCCTTGGATCCTATCAAATCGAGAGTTGAACGAGAATAAGCAATATATACAGCGAACTAAAGATTTCATTATAGAGGGTTGCCTAGTAGAAGTGGAGGGTTCAGATCCAGGCTTACCGCGTTGATAGCATCCTGGCTTCTATCCCTACCCACCATATCCTCCACATTCTGGCTTCCTATGTGGATAGCATTATCGATAATATTCCCCACCATATTCAACTATTTTCCAGAATCACCAGCTCCGATTAGGATAGATTGGATACCGCAATGGGTTTTCCGTATACTATACATACCATGGATACCCTTCATGATAATCCCAGGTTTAGAATGGCT